>JAYTIO010000212.1:0-22108 GCA_043731805.1 Pedosphaera sp.
ACCCAGCCTGCACTATGGCCAGCGGCAATGGGCTTGGTGCCCGCCGCTGGTCGTGGCCGACATGGGCTACTTGGCGGCCGCAGCCAAGCGGCAGGGCCGCGACCCAACGCAAGGCGCGCGACTACCGATCAACCACCCACCTCATTGCCATGCTCTACTTCACCGCAGGCAAACTCCGGCTGCCTGAGCTCTGATTCCACCGAAAACAGCGGGGAACCCAAAAACTTTCGTAACACCCTCTTGAACGTGAACTAGAGTTAGCCGTGGTAGCCTTCTTCGCCGTGTTCGGTGAGGTCCAGACCGATGGTCTCGACTTCCTCGCTGACGCGCAGGCCGCCGCACACCGCGCTGACGAGCTTGGCCAGGATGAGGGTGCCCACCACGGACCAGATGAGGACGATGGCCCCGGCCTTGAGTTGCTCCAGCCAGAGCGTGCTGCCGACGTAGGCCTTGATGCGGTCCGCGGCGAGATTGGGATTGGCGCCCACACTGGCAAACACGCCGGCGAGGATGGTTCCAATCGTCCCGCCGACGGCGTGCACGCCGAACGTGTCCAGCGCGTCATCATATTTGAACTTCGCCTTGAGGGTGTTGCACGCGAACCACGTGGCGGCCCCGGCCACGACGCCGATCAGCACCGCCACCCCCGGCGTCACAAACCCGCTCGCCGGCGTGATGGTCGCCAAGCCCGCCACCGCGCCCGAGCAGAAGCCCAGCACGGAGGGCTTGCCGCGCACGAGGTATTCGATGACCGGCCAGGTGATGCACCCCGCCGCCGCTGAGAGCGTCGTGGTGACGAAGGCGTTCACCGCCACGCCATCCGCTGCCACGGCGCTGCCCGCGTTGAAGCCATACCAGCCCGCCCACAGCATCCCGGTGCCCACCATGCACAGGGCAAGGCTGTGGGGCGGCATCGGCTCCTTGCCGTGCCCGAGGCGTTTCCCCAGCACGATGCACAGCGCCAGCGCGCTCCAGCCCGACGTCATGTGGACCACGATGCCGCCGGCGAAATCGATCGCCTTGATGCTCGCCTGATCATTCCACAAGCCGTTCATCCAGCCATCAATCCCCCACACCCAGTGAGCCACCGGGAAATACACGACGAACATCCACAACACGCTGAAGAGCATGATGGCCGAGAACTTCATCCGCTCCGCAATCGCGCCGATGGTCAGCGCCGGGGTGATGATGGCGAACATGAGTTGATACACCATGAACAGGCTGTGCGGCACCCACGCGCCGTAATCCGTGTTCGGGGCCGTGCCGACATCCTTCAAGAACGCGTGCTGTAAACCGCCCAGCCAGCCGTTGCCCTTGCCAAATGTCAGGCTGTAGCCGCACGCCCACCACAGCAGGGTGACCACACCCGCGAGGCCGAGACACTGCGCGAGCACCGAGAGGATGTTCTTCTTCCGCACCAGCCCGCCGTAGAAGAGCGCCAGACCCGGCAAGGTCATGAAGAGCACCAGTGCCGCGCTGGTCATCATCCATGCGTTGTGGCCGGGGCCGCCGCCGGCGATCTTCGACTCCGCCTTGCCGTCCGTGGCCCGCGGGGCGTTGTTCACGTAAGCCTCAAGGTCGCCCACGCGCTGTTCAAGCAAGGGTTCCGGCAATTTCTTCGAATCCTCCGCCGCGGCCACAGGGGCCGGGGATAGCCAGAGCAAAACACCAAGTAACGACAGGGTTAGGGTAGTTTTCATGCGAGTAATGGGCGAGGGGACAACGGGCTGGGCGGAACTAGGCACTCAAACAGCCAGATCACCCCGCTCGTCAGTGCGGATCCGGACAGCCTCTTCCAGCGTCGAGATGAAGACTTTGCCATCGCCGATCTTGCCCGTGCGGGCGGCTTTCACGATGGCTTCCACCACGGCCTTGGCCTGTGGGTCAGGCACGACGACTTCGATCTTGGTCTTGGGCAGAAAATCCACGGTGTATTCGCTCCCCCGGTATATCTCCGTGTGGCCCTTCTGGCGGCCGAAGCCCTTGACCTCGATCACTGTCATTCCAGTGACTCCGAGGTCCCGCAGGGCATCCTTCACTTCTTCGAGTTTGAACGGCTTGATGATGGCTTCGATCTTCTTCATGACAATAAAACAGGCGGTGTGACTACACGGAATTGGCTCGGCATGAGCCTGTCATGAATCGAATCGAAGCCGCAAATCATTTCCATGAATCCGGTTCATGGAGCTGGTGAAACCACCCGCCGGCTCAGTAATCCCGCACCGACCCATCCTGATAGGTCGGGTGCGGCCACTTGAACTGGCGCTTCGGGTCGGCGTTCACCTTCGCGAACTGCGTCTCGTCCACCTCCACGCCCAGGCCCACGCCGGTCGGCGGGAGGGCGTTGCCCTCCGCGTTGATGGTGTAGGAGGGGCGCGCCACGCCGGCGGGCATGAGGTGACCGTCGAGGTAGGCTTCGTGGATGAGGAAGAGCGGCGTGGCGAGGGTCGCGTGCAGGCTGGCGCTCAGGCCCAGCTCCGAGCAGGTGCAATGCGGCGCGAGGGGCACCATGAAGGTCTCGGCCAGCGCGGCGATCTTGCGCATCTGCGAGATGCCGCCGGTGTGCGCGCAGTCGGGCTGGAGGATGTCAATGCACCGCTCCTGCAAGTAGGGAATCATGCCCCAGATGGTGCGGTCGCGCTCGCCGGTCGCGAGCGGGACGCGGATGGCCTGCTTGAGGCGTTTGAAGACCTCGATGTAGCCGGGCACGGCAGGCTCCTCGATCCACATCACGTCGTAAGGTTCGATGGAGTTCGCGAACTGGATGAGCATCGGCGGGGGAATGGCGCAGTGGGCGTCGAACATCACCGCACCGTCGGGGCCGACGCGCTTGCGGGTCTCGCGGATGCTGCGGACTAGGCCTTCGATGTCGGCAGGTGAGCCGCTGAAGGGATGCGGGCCGCCGGTGCCGGTCTTGAAGGCCTTGGGCGTGGGGTAGAGGCGGACATAGTCGCGCACCGGCCCGCCGAGCAGGCGATAGACGGGCACGCCCCAGAGCTTGCCGGTGATGTCCCAGAGGGCGACGTCAATGGCCGAGAGCACATGGGTGAGGAAGGAGCCGCCACGGATGTTGCGATGAGAGCGGTAAATCTTCTGCCAGAGATACTCGATGCGCGTGGGGTTCTCGCCGTCGAGCAGCTCGAAGAGAATGCGCGCGAGGTCGCACGCGACGTTGGGGTCGAGGCCGGTGACTTCGCCCCAGCCGAAGATGCCGTGGTTCGTCTCGACCTTGAGGTAAGCCTTGGTGCCGACGCGGAACGCCTTGAGGCCGGAGATTTTGATGGTGCTGGTGCGGTCCGCGACGTTCGCAGCGGGGTTGTCCGCGCCGACGGCGTCGTTGAGCAAGGCGAGGCCGGTGGCGAGTGCGCCGGCGGTGAGCAGGTCGCGGCGACGGAGATTGGAATTCATCGGCTGGCTTGGACGCCGGTGGGGAAGGCGGCTTCATAGTGGAGCCGCGCTGCGGCTTCCAGCCGCCGCCCGCGAGGTGCGGATGATTGAGGGGACTTGACCTACCACCCGCTACGCGGCGGCTGGAAGCCGCCGGCACGAAGCTACCGCGCTCGCGCGCCTTCGTTGCTGGGTGTCTTGCGGTCACGCCAAGAGAAGCGCTCCAGCACGCCGTCTGGCTTGCGCTCCACCGCGTCCGCGATGAGTCCGCCGAGGACGGGCGCGAACTTGAAGGCGTGCCCGCTGTCGCCCGCCGCGACGAAGAGGCCGGGGCGTTGCGGGTGGTGGTCGAGCCAGAAGTTCCCATCGAAGGTGTCGCAGTAAAGGCAGAGCCGCGTGCCGATGAGCGGCGCGTCGGCGAGCGCGGGAAACGTGTCGCGGAGGAAGGCGCGGAAGCGCGGCTCGTCCTCGGGCGAGACCTCGCGCGGCTCGTCTGGGTGAACACGGCGACCGGGGCCGTGGTTCGCGACTTTCAGCGCGCCGTCAGCGAGCGCGGGAAAGCCATACCAGCCCGTGCGCCCGATGTCCGCCGCCCACACGGGGAAGCGCGGGGCCTGCCACTCCGCCGGATTCGCCACGCGGAAGTGCAGCGCCGGCTGGCCGGTCGCCCACATCACGTCGCTCAACTCCGGCAGCAACGTCGGCGTCCACGCGCCGGTCGCGAGCAGCGTGAGGTCCGCGCGGAACTCGCGACCGTCCTTCGCCGACACACCGATGACGCGCGAGCCGTGCTCCAGCAGTCGGGCGAAGGCGCAGTTCTCGAAGACCTGCACACCCGCGCGTCGCGACTTCTCCGCGAGCCACGCGACGACCTTGCCGCTCTCGGCCCAACCGCCGCTGGGGTTGAAGTAGCCGTCGGGATACCTCTCCGCCGCCCAGCCGGGGAAGCGCTGCGCCACGGCGGCGGATTCGAGTCGTTCCAGCTTTTCGCCGCGAGCTATGAGGAACTGAAAACTCTCGAACTCGAAGCCGCCTGGGCGCATCGCATCGCGCGAGAGGACGAGGAAACCGTCGTTGTGGAAAAGCCGCTGGCCTGACTCGCGATTCCACTCGGCCCACCACGCCAGAGACCTTCGCCCCAACTCAGTCCACACCGCATCCGCGCCGTAATCCATCCGCACCACCTTGCTGAGGTCCGTGGAGGCCGCCGTGGGCGTGGGCACCGGGCCGGGGTCAATGACCGTGACCTGCCAGCCGCGCGCACGCAGCTTCAGCGCGGCGGTGAGGCCGAAGACCCCCGCGCCGACGATGAGGATGGACTGGGTTGCTGCCATGCGCTGTTCCCGCTACGGTCGGGCCGAACGCCACGGCGGTTCAAGCCCACAACTCCATTCCATGAAAACCCTCCTCACCCTCCTGCTCCTCACCTTCCTCCACGCCACTGCCCACGCGCAGCTCAACCTGCTCGACGCATTGAAAAAGCAGCCCGCCGTGACCAACGCGCTGCCCTCGCTCGCCAGCCTCACCGAGGACCAGACCGCGAAGGCACTCAAGGAAGCGCTCGCCAAGGGCACGGAGCGCGCCGTGAAACAGCTCGGCACCAACGGCGGTTTCCTCACGAACCTAAACGTGAAAATTTCCCTGCCCGCCAGCTTGCAGAAGGTGGACCAGACGCTCCGCAAGCTAAAGCAGGAGGCGCTCGCCGAGGAGTTCGTCACGACCATGAATCGCGCGGCGGAAAAGGCCGTGCCCGTGGCCGCGACGGTCTTCGGCGATGCCATCCGCCAGATGACGGTCGCGGACGCGAAGGCCATCCTCACCGGCCCGGACGACGCGGCGACGCAATACTTCCGCCGCACGAGCACGAACGCGCTGCACGCGCAGTTCCTCCCCCTCGTGAAGCAGGCCACGGACGCGGCGGGCGTGACGGCGGCTTACAAGGCGATGCTCGCGAAGGCCGGTCCGGCGGCGAGCCTCGCGCAGACGTTCGGCGGCCTCTTCGGCAAGACCGCCGCCTTCGACGCCGCGACGCTGGACGTGGACGGCTACGTGGCGGGCAAGGCGATGGACGGCTTGTTCAAGGTGGTGGCCGAGGAGGAGAAGCGCATCCGTGAAAACCCGGCGGCACGCACGACGGACTTGCTGAAGCAGGTGTTCGGCGCGGTGAAGAAGCCGTGAGGGCGGTAGGGCGGGGTGTCCTCACCCCGCCGTCGGCCATCTGGATGCCACCCCACCTCGGCGGCGCGCTGAGGACAGCGCGCCCTACCAACGCGGTTCAGGGCCTGCAAGCGCGCGCCTTCGTGCGCTCGCGGTGCTCACTCCGCTTGCTTCTTCACCTTCGCCTTGCCGGCCTTCACGCCCGGCTGGTCTAGGCCCGGCGGGCGAGCTTCCTTGAACTGCTCGAGCGCGCCTTGGAGCAGCTTCGCGGCGGCGGCGGCTTCACCGGTCAGCGCGGCGAGGACGAGGGGCTTTTTCTCCGCGAGGTCTTCACGCAAGTCGTAGAACTCACCAGTGCGGTAAAGCTTGAAGCGATGGTTGAACGCCAGCTCGCGCACCGTCAGGTCCGCGCCCTGTCGTGGCGAATACCAAGAGTAAATCCACTCGCGCGGCTGGCCCGGCTCGCCGCGCAGTTGGGGGAAGAAGCTGCGGCCATCCAACTTCAGCGTGGCCGGCGGCTTGGCTCCGGCGGCGTCCAGCAAGGTCGGCAGAAAGTCGGTGCTGTCCACGAGGTCGGGGTGGACTTTGCCGGCGGCGATTTTGCCCGGCCAGTTGGCGATGAGCGGGACGTGCATGCCGGTGTCGGTGGTCGTGCCTTTGCCGCCGATGACCACGCGGTCGCCCATCATGGAGCGCATCCCCCGGCCCGTGCCGTTGTCGCCGAGGAAGAGCACGAGCGTGTTCTCACGCAGGCCCAGCGCGTCGAGGCGACCGAGGAGTTTGCCGATGAGCTTGTCCATGTAAGTCACCATGTCGCCGAAGTGCTGGTCGTCTTGCTTGGCCTGCTCGCCTTTGGTCTTGGGATCCCAGCTCTTGCTGTCGGGCGTGGGCTGGTAAGGATCGTGCGTGAGCATCATGGGGTAGTAGAGGAAGAAGGGCTGGTCCTTGTGGCGCGTGAGGAAGTCCAGCGCGTAGTCGTTGACGAGGTCGGGGCCATATTCGCCGTTCGTGTAGTCCTTCGCGACGCCGTTGATTTCGAGGCCGGGGTTGGCGTAGCGCGGCGGGCGGCGCGTGTGTTGCCAGAGGCAATGCTCGTCGAAGCCGAACTGCTTCGGCAGCTCCGGGGCGCGGCCCAACTGCCACTTGCCCGCGATGCCCGTCGTGTAGCCGGCGGCCTTGAGCAGGTTGCCGAAGGTGGTGAGCTTCGGGTCCATGTTGCCGAAGTTGAGATAGTTTCGGGCGTTGGATTGGCCGGTCAAGAGCTGCACGCGCGTCGGGGTGCAGAGCGGCTGCACGAAGCAGTGGGTAAAGCGCGCGCCGGTGGCGGCGAGCTTGTCGAGCACTGGCGTCTTGTAGCTCGTGCCGCCGTTCGCGCCGAGCGTCTCGTAGCCGAGGTCGTCGGCGAGGATGAGGATGAGGTTGGGCGGCGCGGCGGTGGCGAGCGGTTGGGCGAAAGCGGCGAGCAGAAGGAGCAAGGCCAGCGGGCGGAGGGATTTGGGGCAAGGCATACGCGGCGGTTGGACGCGGGGAGGACGGGGGAGGTTGCAACGCCGCTTTCCGGGCTGCTCCGTGGCCGACCAGCTTGACTGCCATCCGCTCCGCCCCAACTCTCCGGCCATGAACTTCCACTTGTGCTGGCGTGCCTTGACCGCCGGACTGTCCACCTCGCTTTGGCTGTTGCTGTTGGTGCGCGTGGCGTTCGCGGAAGCGCCCGCACCGGTGCCCGGCGGCTTCACGCTGGCCGTGCTGCCGGACACGCAGATTTACACCTGGAAGTTCCCAGAGACCTACCCGGCGCAGACCAAGTGGATTGCGGACAAGGCCAAGGCTTACAACCTCGCCTACGTCCTGCACGTCGGCGACATCACGCAGCACAACACGAATCACCAGTGGCTCATCGCCGCCAACGCGCACGCATTGCTCGACGCGCAAGGCATCCCCTGCGCCATCACCACCGGCAACCATGACCTCGGCCCCGAAGGCCGCGCCAGCACGCGCGAGACGCCGTTCGCCAAGCACTTCTCGCTCGCCGCGTTTCAGAAGTGGCCGACCTTCGGCGGCATTTACGACGCCGAACCGGACCGCACCGACAACAACTTCCATCTCTTCGAGGCCGGCGGGCGCAAGTGGCTCATCCTCTGCCTCGAGTTCGGCCCGCGCGACGCCGTGCTGCGCTGGGGCAACGCGATTGCTGCGAAGCATCCCGACCGTTCCATCATCCTCGTCACGCACGCCTACCTGCGGCCCGACAACCTGCGCTTCAACCGCCACGCGTTCATCAAGTTGAAGAACCTCGAAGTGAATCTGGGCATGGACCGTTACGGAGTGGCCAAGGCCGAGGGCGGCTTCAACGACGGCGAGGACGTGTGGCAGAAGCTCGTCTCGCAGCACGCGAACTTCGTCCTCGTCGTTAGCGGCCACGTCTGCTTCACCGGCCGGCTCGACAGCCAGACTCAGCACGGCAACTCCGTCCACCAGATGGTCGTGGACTATCAAAACGGGAAAGACGGCGGGCAAGGCTACCTGCGCCTGCTCCAGTTCCACCCCGACGGCAAGCGGGTCTCCGTGGCGGACTACTCGCCGCTGCTGGACCAGCTCAGCGAGGCGAAGAACACGAGCTATGAGTTCAACCTCGCGCCCGCGCCGGGGGCGAAGCCCACGCCCTGAACTCCGGTGGGCAACCCACACCGGTCGTCCTGCACCGCTCCCCGGGATGATAAAAATTGGGTCAGAAAGAATTCATCTTGCTGCCCCCATCTTCCTGACACTAGCCGAGGCTGAGAACCCACTTTCAACTCCCGGGCTTCCCCCCAACTGCGCGTGCCGAGTCCCGCCTGTGAACAACTTTGCGTTGCGCCGACCCCGTGGCATCCACAGCCTCCGCGCGTGGCAAAACCTGCTTTGGGAAAAGGTCTGGGCGAACTGCTCCACGGCAACGGCTCACCCGGGTCGAGTGCTGCGACGGAGACGCACACCGCCGCCGCGCCGCGCCTGAGCGCCGGCCTGAGCACACTCGTGCGCCGGCCCGGCGAGAGCGTGCCAGTCGCCACACCCACCCCGTCTCCCACGGTCGTGCGCGCCTCGCTGCTCGTGGCGGATGTGGCGTTGACCGGGGGCGCGGCGCTCTACTTTTTCAATCGCACTGCCGCAGATGGGTGGACTACCGCCGTGGCGTTGCTGGCCGTGGCCTTCGGCGGCTGGCTCGGCTGGCTGGGGCTGACGTGGGGTCGTGACTCGCGCGCGTGAACTTGATTGCCAGCCTCCAGCCCGCCGTCAGTATCCGCGCCGTTACACACATGAAAACACCGCTCTGCCTCGCCGCGCTCTTTGTCGTCACCAGCCTTCCCGCCGCCGATTGGGCGCAGTGGCGCGGCCCCAACCGCGATGGCCACGCGGCCGCCACCATCGCCGCTTTGCCCAAAGAGCCCAAGACCCTGTGGACCATCCCCATCGGCAACGGCCAGGCCTCGCCCATCGTCGCCGGCGGCAAGTTGGTTTACCTCGACGAGCAGGCCGGCCAGGAGGTCGCGCACGCCCTGGACCTCAAGACGGGCAAGGAGTTGTGGCACACCGCCGTCGGCGAGTCCGAGCCGTTCGAGAACGCCTATGGCACTGGCCCGCGCTGCACGCCGCTGGTGGACGGCGACCGCGTTTACACCCAGACCTGCCGCGGCGAGTTCCGTTGCCTCGCGCTGGCGGATGGCAAGGTGCTTTGGCAAACCAGCTTCGAGAAAAATTGGGACGCGCCGTTCCTCGGCAACAAGAGCAACGCGCCCGAGGCCAAGGAAACCGCGTCCCGCCGCCACGGCAACAACGGCTCGCCCGTCGTGGACGGCGACCGCATCTTCGTCCCCGTGGGCAGCCCGACGAAGGGCACACTCGTCGCGTTCGACAAGCTCACGGGCAAGGTGCTGTGGACCGCCGGCAAGGAGAACACCGCGTATGCCTCGCTCATGGTCGGCACGCTCGCGGGCGTCCGGCAGGTTGTCCACCTCACGGGCGACTCGCTCATGGGCGTGGACGTGGCGAACGGCAAAATCCTCTGGCAGACACCGGTGAAGACCGGGGCCAAGCGCCATGTGCTCACGCCCCTGCTCGCGGACGACACCGTGACCATCTCGTCGTCGTCGGTGGGCCTGACGAAGTTCACGGTGAGCAAGGACAGCGGCGGTCTGAAGCTCGAGCCGGCGTGGAAGAACGACAAAGTTAAAATCACCCTCGCCACGCCCGTGCTGGTGAACGGCCACCTCTACGGGCTGGGCACCGGCGGCAACAAGACCGAGTTCATCTGCGTGGACTTCAAGACGGGCGAACTCAGGTGGAGTCAGCCCGGCTTCAGCGACTACGCCGCCGTCATCGCCGCCGGGGACAAGTTGCTGGTGCAGGACATGGCCGGCACGCTGACGCTGCTCAAGGCCAGCCCGGAGAAGTTCGAGGAGTTGGGCCGCGTGCAGGTCTGCGGCAACACTTGGAGCCACCCCGCGCTGGCCGACGGGAAGATTTATCAGCGCGACAAGAAGCAGCTCTTCGCGCTGGAACTCGGGAAGTGAAGGGGCGCAAAGCACCCCTGGGGTGGGAGCCGCGCTGGAGCTTCCACCCCCAGGCTACGGAAGGAGTTCAAAGCTTGGGGTCACGGCCAAGGTAGGAACCAAACGTCTGGATGCAACCCTGCGCTTGCACAGGCAGCCAAATGTGGGGAGTAAACCGCTGGCAACAACGTGAACTTCACACGCGCAACCAAGCGAAAGCTGAAAGCGCTGACGTATTGACTCACGGCTAAATGTTACCGGGGGCGGGCCAGGGCATGCCATTGCTGGAGAAAATAAACCCGCAGCATCCGCTCCAGCCCAATGGGCGGGCGGCCACGCTCGCCCTTGGGAGGGTGCGGCTCGATGACCGCCAGCAGCTTGGCCCACGGGACGACTTCCTCCATGCGCGCCAGGAACTTTTAGCGCCGGGTGAGCTTCGGCTTATCCACAAACTCGGCTCGGGCAAAACTGGTCTGGTGGGTCAAGCCTTGAAGTTTAGAAAACACCCGCCTCGCCGTCTCCAACAAATCGTAAGCCAGTGGATTAAATCAGCGTTTCCTTAGCTTGTTCATGGGATTCTCGGCCATCGAACGGCGGGAGGAAGGGTTGGGAACGCTCCGGTTGATTGCTAGCCCCGAGAAAACGGCGCGGCTCACGCGTGGTCTCCGTCCGTCCGTCCGTCCTACCGCGTCGCCAAGGCCGGCCGCCACCGGCGGCCCCAGAGCCAGAGGAGCGCCAGGCCCGCCGCCGCGCCGGCTGCGTCCAGCGCCACGTCGGCGACGGAGCCGTGCCGCGAGGCGGTGAAGGTCTGATGCCATTCGTCGCTGGCGGCGTAGAGCACGGCGAGGGCGAAGGCGAAGGTGGCGTCGCGCCGGAAGTCCGGCGTGGGGTGGTTCGTCGCCCGCCGTTTCGCCCGCCAAATCAGCGCGGCCAGCACGGCGTAAGCGAGCGCGTGCCCGGTCTTGCGCACGCCAAATTGCACGCGGTCCAACGCCACGGGGGAAATGTCCGGCACGAGCCAGCGCAGCAGCGGGACGAGGAAGCGGGAGGTCTGGCGGGGCGCGCCGAGGTCGGTGGACGCCCCGAAGAGCAGCGCCATCCACAGAACGACCGGGAGCCAGGCGAGGTGGATGGGGCGCACTGGGAGAACGCGGCTCACCCTTGGCCGGCGTGGTAGGCATCCACGCGGGCGGCCACGTCGCGGAACTTCATGTCCACTTCATAGATTTGCTCGAACTGGCTCATGGCCTCCGCCGGCTTGCCCGATTTCTCCAGCACGGTGCCCAGCGCGTAGAGCAGTTCCTTGCGCTCGTCGTCGAAGACGGCCTTCTCCTTGAGCGCGGTCTGGAGCTTGCGGGTGGCCATGTCGTTCATGTTGCGGGCGGCCAGGCAACGGGCGCTGTAGAGCATGGCCTGGAGCCGGCGGGCCGGGTAATTTTCCGCCTGCTGGAATTCGGGCAGGGCCTCGCCGAGGCGGCCCAGATTGAAGTAAAGCACGCCCAGCTCGAAGCGGATGGACTTGTCGGTGGGATACCGCTCGACGCGCGAGCGGCAGTCGTCCAGGACGAAGGTGTCGCGTTGAGAGGTGAGCTCGGTCTTCTGGTGCTCGTAGTCCTCGGCCGCCGGGTCGAGCTGTTCGATGACCTGATTGAAGCGTTTGACGATCATGTCGTTGCGCGCCTGCTCGAGCGCGGAGTCCATCGCGCCGGGGATGGCCTCGATCCGGTTGTAGTAGTCAATGGCGTTGTAATAGTCCTTCTGCTGGGCGTAGAGCTCGGCGATGTTGCGCAGCAGCTTGAGGTTCCCCGGCTCGGTCACGAGGCGGACGATGTATTGCTCGATGAGGTTCTGGGACTGCGTGGCGTCCTTGGTGATGCGGGACTCCTGCTCCAAGGTCACGGCCTCGTCCTTGTTCCGCAGGGCCTGACGGAAGTTGCCGGTGCCATCGGCCAGATTCTGGTAGCCGCCTTCGCTCAACGTGCGGGTGGCGGAGATGTTCTTGGCCATCTCGTGCAGATGCGGGTCGTTGGGATGCTGCTTGAGCAAGGCGGTGAAGATGGCCTCGGCCTTGTCGTTCTGGCCGAGCGCCGTGTAGGCCTCGGAGAGGCGGATGGAAATCTCCTTGTCGGCGGGGCTCTCCTGCCGCAGCGCCTCCAGCGAGAGGATCGCAGTGCGGGGCAGGCCGGCGGCCACGGCGGCGTTGGCGAAGATGTCGTGGGCCAGGCTGCTCTTGGGGTCGCTGGAGAGGACCTGCTCGGCGACGAACATGGCCTCCAGCGGCTGGTTGTCGGCGATGATCCGGGCCTTGGCCAGGGCCGGGCTGCTGCTGGCGCTGTTGACGAACTTCTTGAGGAAGCCGCCCCCGGTGCCGACCTTCTTCAGGCTCGCTTTACGCAAGTTGCTGCGCCCGGCGAGGAAGCCCGGCTCGGCCTTCAGGACCGCCAGCAACTGCTCGATGGCGGCGTCCAAATTGTTCCGCTCCACTGCCATCAAGCCCTTCTCGTATTGCTCCCGCACGGCGGGCGGCAGTTCGTTCAAACTCTTCTCAGTCATGGGGAAAGCCTAGTAACCGGCGGGCCAAAAATCTATTTCTAATCTCAGCGCGGCGGGCGCGGCGGCGATTGCACTTGCACCGCCGGGCAAATGCGATTCAATACGGCCCGTCATCGCGCACGTGGTGGAATTGGCAGACACGCTACTTTGAGGTGGTAGTGCCGAAAGGTGTGCAGGTTCAAGTCCTGCCGTGCGCACCAAACCCTTCCCTCCCGCTCCGTCAGAACAGCTCTTCGATCGGACGCCCCACTTCCACCAGCGGATGCTCGCGCCCGGTCCCGTCCGTGATCGTCCGGCTCCGCGCATCAATGCCCAGGTGCCGATACAGCGTGGCGAAGACATCCTGGTAATGCACCGGCCGCGAGGCCGCCTCGGCGGCGTGGCGGTCCGTGCTGCCGATGACCTGGCCGGTCTTGAGCCCGCCACCAGCCATGATGCCCATCGCCACCTGCGGCCAGTGCTCGCGCCCGCCATTGGTGCTGATCTTCGGGGAACGCCCAAACTCGCCCCACACGATGATCATCACATCGTCCAGCATCCCGCGCTCATCCAAGTCAGTCACCAGCGTGTCGAGCGCGTGATCCAGCAACGGCCCGAGGTAACGCATCCGGGGGAAGTTCGCCGCGTGCGTGTCGAAGTCGCCGATCGAAAGGCTCACGCACCGGACCCCGGCCTCGATCAGGCGGCGGGCCAGCAGGAATTTCCGGGCGGCCTCCGGGCTCTCCATCGTCTCGCCCAGCGGTTCGCTCCACTCGGGCGCCACGATCCGCGGCGTGTAGCGCGCGAGCACCCGTGGGTCTTCCCGCGTGAGGTCCAGCGCGTCCGCAAACTTCCCCGAGGTCAGGATGCCCAGCGAGAGCTGCGTGAACTTGTCGAGCGCCGCCATCGAACCGCTCCCGTCCAGGTCGCGCCGAATCGTGTCGAGGCTTTGCCGCAGGGCCGCCCGATCCGCCAGCCGGCCCACGGTCAGGCCTTGCGAGAGCGCCAGGCTCTCGCTGCGCCCGTAGCTGCGCTGCGCGACCTCCGCCTTCATCCCCACCGAAAGCGCCAGCGGGAACAGGTGCGAAATGTCCGGCCGATACGCCGAGTGCGTCACCCCGAGCAGGCCCGGCCGCGCGCTGTTGCGCACGAAGGGCCGCCCCTGCATCAAGTCCACGAACCCCGGCGCGGTGTCCCCGGCCTGGTCCAGCAGCTTGTTCAACACGCAGCCCATCGCGGGCCGGCCGCCCACGCCGGGCAGCTCCTGCTCCGTGAACCCCGACTGGCATTGAAAGGCGTCGTGCTTGCCATCCGCCCCCACCAGCGAGCGGAGGAAAACGTATTTGTCCGCGTGCGCCGCGAGCCGGGGCAGCAGTTCGGTGAGATGCAGGCCGGGAATCTTGGTGCGCAGCGAACTGAACTCGCCGCGAATCTCCGCCGGCGCATTCGGCTTCGGATCAATCAAGTCCATCTGCGGCGGCCCGCCGTCCAGGTGGATGTTGATGATGGCCTTGTTCGACGAGCGAATCCCCGCCGCCGCCTCGCCGCGCAGCAGGTCCGCCAGGGTCAGCGCGCCAAACGCCCCCGCCTTCAGGAAGCTGCGCCGCCGGAGGCCGTCGCCGTGCAAGGTGAAGAGGGGGCCGTTCATGCGGGTGGGGATGCGCGGCTACGCCGCCGCCCCGCGCGGGGGAAATGGCTTGGGCATCGGGTGCATGGGTGCTGAACCTAAGGATTCGGCGGGTGGGCGACAATGGTTATTCCACCCCGTGGCGGCGGGGCGCAGCCTGACACTTGCCCCCGGAGCGCGGCCCGCCCGGCCGCTTTGCGCGGGGGAAGTAAACAGCGGTTGAGCCGCCCCGTTGCGGACCCCGAGCGTGCAAAGCGGGCGGTCCGCCCGCGCTCCGGCCGGTGGGCGTTCGAGGGCTGTGCCGAGCTGCGCCCATGACGGCGGGGCGCAGCCTGACCCACGTCACCAAGGATGTCCTTTCACCCGCGCGGCCACAGTGCTACCACGGCCCGCGTGTCTAATCGCTGTGCCACTGGAAGCGCCCGGCAAGCAGCCCGGAGCCAAGCCCGCCAGGCTTGGACGGGCTTCATCGTTGGGCTAGGCCTGCTCGGCGGCTGGGCCGCGCGCGGACACGCCGAGGTGGGGTTCAATCGCGACGTCCGCCCGATCTTGTCCGAGCATTGCTTCGCCTGCCACGGGCCGGACGCGAAGCAGCGCAAAGGGAAGCTGCGGCCCGATATGCGTGACGCGGCGTTGCAACCGGCGGCGTCTGGCCAGGTCGCCATCGTGCCCGGCCAATCGAAGCAGAGCGCGCTGGG
Source organism: Pedosphaera sp. (assembly GCA_043731805.1). Classification (GTDB taxonomy): domain Bacteria; phylum Verrucomicrobiota; class Verrucomicrobiia; order Limisphaerales; family SXTU01; genus SXTU01. Next base: position 14,931 of record JAYTIO010000212.1, read on the forward strand.
GCAACGCGTCCGCACGACGGCTGCCAAGGACGTGATGCCGCCGCCCGAGACGCACCGGCCCCTCACGTCCGCGCAGCAGCAGGTGCTAGAGCACTGGGTCGCAGAAGGGGCGAAGTATGAGGCACACTGGGCTTTCACAGCCATCACGCGACCGCCCTTGCCGGTGGTGCAGAACAAGACCTGGCCGCGCAATGCGATTGACCATTTCGTTCTCCAGCGACTGGAGCAGGCGAAGCTCACGCCGGCACCCGCTGCCGGGCCGGAGACGTTGCTGCGTCGCGTCAGCTTCGGCGTGACTGGCCTGCCGCCGTCGCTGGAGGCAGTGGCTGAGTTTGTCGCGAAGCCCGACGACGCGAGCTACTCGGCGGTGCTCGAACGCCAGCTCGCTTCCACCCAATACGGCGAGCACTGGGCTCGCCACTGGATGGACCTCGTGCGCTACGCGGACAGCGCGGGCTACGAGCTGGATTACCTCTTCACCCACGCGTGGCGCTATCGCGACTGGCTCGTGCGCTCCTTCGCGGCGAACAAGCGGATGGACCGTTTTCTTCAGGAGCAAATCGCCGGCGACGAGCTGTGGCCCGGCGTTGCGGACGCGGTGGATGGCGCGTTCTTCCTGACCATCGGACCGATGCGTCACGAAGGCGGCATCCAACGCACGAAGGACCGCGAGAACGAATGGCTCACCGACCTCGCCGACACGACCGGCGCTGCGATGCTCGGACTCACCACGGGCTGCGCGCGGTGTCATGACCACAAGTTCGACCCGCTCACGCAGGCGGATTACTACGGCTTGCAAGCCATCTTCGCGCACAGCCAGCTCAAGGAAGAGCGCCCGGGCAAGGGCGCGAACAACACCAGTCCGGCGTTCATCCGTGTCGTGCAACGCGAGCAGGCGGGCGTGGTGCAACTTTTGCGGCGCGGCGAAGTGGACTTGCCGGTGCGCGAAGTCGCGGCGGCGCTGCCTGCGGTGCTGCCCGGTGGTGGACCCTTACCGGCGGAGAAGAACCATCGCGCGGCGCTGGCGCAGTGGCTGACCTCGCCGGGCCACCCGCTCACCGCGCGCGTGCTGGCGAATCGCGTCTGGCAATGGCATTTTGGCCACGGGCTGGTGCGGACTGCGAACGACTTCGGGCATCAGGGCGAAGCGCCATCGCACCCGGAGCTGCTCGACTGGCTCGCGAGCGAACTGCTCGCCAGCGGCTGGGACTTGCACCACTTGCACCGGCTCATCCTGGAGTCGGCCACGTATCGGCAGGGGAGTGTGCGCTCGGATGCGGCGCGGCGGCTGGACCCGGCCAACCGTTTGATCGCGGGTTTTCCCCGGCGGCGTTTGCAGGCGGAGGAGTTGCGCGACGCGCTGCTGTCGGTGTCCGGCGAGTTGAACGCTAAGCCTTTCGGCTCGCCGGTCGTGCTGCCCGTGGAAGCGTGGGCGCTCGCCCCGCTGCGCAACAAGAACTGGGAGCCGGCGAAGGACGAGAGCGAATGGCGGCGGCGCAGCGTGTATCTCGTCGTGCGCCGCTCCATCAAGCTGCCGTTCTTCGAGGTGTTCAACGGTCCCGACCCCATCACGAGCTGCGCCGGGCGCGACCGCACAGTCGTGGCCTCGCAGGCGCTGACGTTGCTCAACAGCGCGGAGACGCTCACGCACGCGCGGGCGCTCGCGGGCCGGCTGTGGGCGCTGAGCAAGGGCGACGCTGGGCAAGCTGCGGCGCTCGCGTGGCCGCGCGTATTTGGGCGCGCGGTGAAATCCGTCGAGAGCGCACACGCCGTCGCCTTTCTCCAAGCACGAGAGGCGGAATGGACGAAGTCCGCGCCAGCTGCCGGTGCGTTGCCCACGGGCCTGCCGCAGGGAATCGCGGTCCCGCCCGCGCGCGGAGCCGCGTGGGTCGAGTGGGGCCTGGCGCTGCTGAATGCGAACGAGTTTGTTTATGTGGACTGAAGGCAACTTCCAAAGGAAGCCGGTGGAACTACGAGCCGTTCTCCCTCACCCCAGCCCGCTCCCAGCGGGAGCGGGGGCGACGCCGGCCGCGTTCGTGCGTGAGGAAGCGCCCCAGCAGTTCGAGGCGGTGACGAAGGTTCTCCCTCTCCCAGCGGGAGCGGGCCGGGGTGAGGGAGAAAACGTCCGCCACTCCACAGCCGTCCGAACCGCACCGAATCGCGCTCGGACTCAGCCCCTAGTCCAGCGGACAGTGTCGAGCCGCCGCGAGTGGTTGCGCCAAGCGAGTAGCGGGGTGGGCAGCGTGGCCCTCGCGTCGCTGCTCGCGCGCGAGGGTTGGTTGCAGGCGGCGGAAACTCCGGCCTTGGCGAATCCCCTCACGCCGCGTCCGCCGCATTTTGCGGCGAAGGCCAAGGCGGTCATTTACTTGTCCATGCACGGCGGGCCGAGCCAGGTGGACACGTTCGACCCCAAGCCTGCGTTGATGAAGTTCGATGGGCAGGCCCCGCCCGAGGAGTTTCACCAGCTCAAGCTTCAGTTCACCGACGTGAAGAAGCAGAAGCTCATGGGCAGCCGGCAAACCTTCACCCGCTGCGGGCGGAGCGGCATGGAGATTTGCGACTCGCTGCCGCAGCTCCAGCAGTGCGCCGATGAGTTGTGCGTCATCCGCAGCCTGCACCACGAGGTCTTCAACCACACGCCGGCCATCTGGATGCTGAACACCGGCTCCGCGCTGCCGGGCCGGCCGGCGCTGGGCGCGTGGCTGACCTACGGCCTCGGCTGCGCGGCGGACAACCTGCCGGCGTTCGTCGTGATGCACGCGCGACCGCTCAAGCCCGGCCCCGGCGTGTGGGGTAACGGTTTCCTCCCCGCAGCGTATCAAGGCACCCGCGTGGGCATCGGCGCGACGCCCATTCCCTATTTGACCGCACCGGCCGAGTTGCGCGGTGGCAACCAACGCGCCGTGCTCGATTACGTTCAGGAACTGAACCGCCGCCATGCCGCCGAGCGGCTCGACACCGAGCTCGACGCGCGCATCGCCTCCTACGAACTCGCCTTCCGCATGCAAGCCGCCGCGCCCGAAGCCGTGGACCTCCGGCGCGAGCGCGCGGCGACGCGGACGCTCTACGGGCCGGGCTTCGGCGAGCAGTGCCTCATCGCGCGGCGACTCGTCGAGCGCGGCGTCCGTTGCGTGCAGATTTACCACGGCGGCGACAACGAGGACTGGGACACGCACGGCGACAACCACAACGGCCAGACCCGCCGGATGCGCGAAGTGGACCAAGGCTGCGCGGGCTTGCTGAAGGATTTGCGCAGCCGGGCAATGCTCGAAGACACCCTCGTCGGGTGGTCGGGCGAGTTCGGCCGCACGCCGACGACCGAGGGCAACAACGGCCGCGACCACAGCCCATACGGATACTCGATGTGGCTTGCCGGCGGCGGCATGCGCGGCGGCTTGGTCTATGGCGGGACGGATGAACTGGGCTTCCGCGCCGTGGAACGGCCCGTGCACATGCACGACTTGAACGCGACGTTGCTGCACCAGTTCGGCCTAAACCACGAGCGGCTCACCTGGCGTCACGAAGGCCGCGACTACCGGCTGACGGATGTCTTCGGCGACGTGGTGAAGGGTGTGCTGGCGTGAGCTGCTTCGCCTCTTCTCCCTATCCCTTCAACGGATGAGGGGAAAGGGCCGGGGTGAGGGGTTATATGCGTCGAGGTTGGTGGCCGCACCCCTCTTCCAGCCTGCGGCCACCTTCTCCCTTCCTCCAAGGAGGGGAGAAGGAAGTCCGCCTGTAGCCGCGCTGTCCTGCGTTGCAGCCCGTCGTTCGCCCGGTAATCTCCGCCCAGCCATGAACCGACTCTTGCGTCCGCTCCTCCTGCTCGCTCTTGCCAGCACCCTCGCCGCCGCCGCGCCGGCGGACATCTTCGCCCGGTCCAACCTCGTCGCGTGGTGCATCGTGCCCTTCGACGCGAAGAAACGCGGGCCCGCCGAGCGCGCGGAGATGGCGGCCAAGCTCGGCTTCAAGCACATCGCCTACGACTGGCGACAGGAACACGTCGCCGAGTTCGAGACGGAGATTCTGGAATACCAGAAGCGCGGCCTCGGCTACTTCGCGTTCTGGGCCATACACGAGGAGGCGTTCAAGCTCTTCGCCAAGCACGGCCTGCACCCGCAGATTTGGATGACCGTGCCGAGTCCCGCCGGGGCGACGCAGACCGAGCGCGTGGAGAAGGCGGCGGCGCAACTGCTCCCGTCCGTCGAGCGCGCGCGGAAGGCTGGCTGCCAGTTCGGCCTCTACAATCACGGCGGCTGGGGCGGCGAACCCGAGAGCATGGTGGCCATCTGCGAGCTGCTGCGGACCAAGCACAGCGCGACCCACGTCGGCATCATCTACAACCTCCACCACGGCCACGACCACGTGGACCGCTTCGCCAAGGTGCTCGGCGAGATGAAGCCCCACTTGCTCTGCCTCAACCTCAACGGCATGACGCGCGACGGCGAGCAGCGCGGGCAAAAGATTCTCCCGCTCGGCTCCGGCGAACTCGACCTCGCGCTCCTGAAACTCATCCGCGACTCCGGCTATCGCGGTCCCATCGGCATCATCGGCCACACGAACGACGACGTGGAGCAGCGCCTGCGCGACAACCTCGACGGCCTCGACTGGCTCCTGCCCCAGCTCAACGGCCAGCCCGCCGGGCCGAAGCCCAAATATCGCACGCTCGCGGCAGGTAGGGCCGACCTGCGGTCGGCCTCGGCTCCTCAAGACGATGGACGCGCGCAGCGCGTCCCTACCGGGCAACCTTCCCTCGCGGCGGAGTTCGGCAAGGCGCTCGCCGGCGGGATGCTCGTCGAGGGCAAGGCGGCTTACCGCGAGCTGCCGCTGACGGTCGAACTCCGCGCGAAGCTCAACTCCAAAGGCGGCTTCAACATCCTCACCGCCTGCGACCCGAAGGCCTCCGCGCAGCATTGGGAACTCTACAGCTACGCGGGCAGCGGCGTGTTCAGCCTTTACCTGCCGGGCAGGGGCGGGGAGTTCAAATCGTCCGCCGACATCTGCGACGGCCAGTGGCACGCGCTCGCCGCCATCATCGAGGCGCAGCGCGTGCGGCTCTTCGTGGACGGCAAGCCAGTGCTTGATGCGCCCGCCAAGCCGCTCACCGGCACGCCGCAGCCCGGCGGCCTCGCCTTCGGTCGGCTGGTGGAAGGCGGCGTGGGCTGCGACGGCTTGGTGGATGACGTGCGCCTCTCGCAGGGCGTGCGCGAAATCACCGGCGCGGCGAAGGAACCGCTGAAGGCGGACGCGCAGACGGTCGGGTTGTGGAGCTTCGATGACTTACGTGCCGGCGGCTTCCAGCCGCCGTCTGTGGCATCCAGCAGTTCAGCGCGGCGGCTGGAAGCGGCCGGCACGGGCGCGTCGCCGACGCCAACCGCTCCGAAGCCGCCGCTCGTTTACGCCAAGCAGGCCACCCGCGAAGCCACCGAAGCCGCCACCAGCGCCGCGACCTTGCAGCAGCTCCCCGCCGCGCGCCTGGCCTCCGTCCACGCTCTGCCCGCCGCGCCCACGCTCAAGCCCGACGGCTCCGCTGACGTGACCGGAGCCAAAACTATCCAGCTCCCCAATGCCCAATGGACCACGCTCGACGCCACGACCAAGTCCCTCTTCTTCACGTTCCACGCCGATGCCGACCGCGACGTCACGCTGCGCATCGGCTGCAAGCGGCCCGTGCAGACCAAGTTCAACAATGGCCCGATGCCCTCCGACCTCGGCCCGCCCGGCTGGCTCGCGGGACAGATTGGCAACATCGCCGACCCCGTGCCGTTCCACGTCAAGCTGCGTGCGGGCGACAACTTCCTCGCGCTCACCTTCACCGAGGCCACGCCGTTCTACTTCGAGCTGGACCCGCTGGGCCGTGACTTGCGCGAGCAGCTCAACGTGCGGCTCACCGCCGACTTCCCGCCCACGGGCGAGGCGCGCTACTACAAGCTGGAGACTGTCGCCGTGCCCAGCGGCATCGCACTAGAGGTCGGCGGCATGGCGTTCCAAGGCGACGGCTCACTGATGATTTGCACGCGACGCGGGGAAATCTGGCGCTACGTCAACGCCGCGCTGCAAGCCGAGTGCGCCAAGCCGGGCCTGAACCGCGCGGCGATGCTCAAGGGTGCTGGTCGGGACGCGCTGCGCGCGTCCTCGACCACAAACGAAGGCCGACCACCGGTCGGCCCTACCGGCTTCGGCGACCGCTGGGAACTCTTCGCCACCGGCTTGCACGAGCCGCTGGGCCTGCTCGCCGGCAAGCCTGGCGAAGTCTTCGTCGTCCAGCGCTCCGAGCTGACGCGCATCGTGGACACCGACGGCGACGGCAAGGCCGACCTCTTCGAGACGCTCGACCAGAACTGCGGCGTCTCCGGCAGCCAGCACGCCTACATCTTCGGCCCCGTGCGCGACAAGGAGGGCAACCTCTGGGGGGCCATCTCCGGCATCGGCGTGAGCGGGGCGGGCAAGTATTTCGGCTGGAGTTTCAAGATCACGCCCAAGGGCGAGTTCATCCCGTGGAGCAAGGGGCTGCGCTCGCCCAACGGCCTCTGCATGACCCCGGACGGCGACCTCTTCATCACCGACAACCAAGGCGAGTGGATGGGCACCTCGCCGCTGCACCACGTCAGCCAGGGCGCCTTCCACGGCCATCCGCAGGCGCTCAAGTGGGACGCGAATTTCAAGGGCAACGCCAGCAGCGCCGAAGACCTCGCTAAGATTCGCAAGCTCCCCGCCATCCAGTTCCCCTACGGCACCATGGGCCAGTCCCTCGCCGAGCCGGTGGTGGACACGACGGGCGGGAAGTTTGGCCCCTTCGCCGGGCAGATGTTCGTGTGCGACGAGAGCAAGTGCCTCGTCGTGCGCGTGGCCTTGGAGAAGGTGGACGGCGAATGGCAGGGCGCGTGCCTGCCCTTCCGCAGCGGCTTCCAGGGCGGCAACAACCGCGCCGCCTTCGCGCCCGACGGCAGCCTCTACGTGGGCCAGACCGACCGCGGCTGGGGCAGCACCGGCGGCAAATCCTTCGGCCTGCAACGCCTCGCGTGGAGCGGCGAGGTGCCCTTCGAGATTGAGACAATGAAGCTCACGCCCGACGGCTTCGACCTGCGCTTCACCCAGCCGGTGAACCCGCAGGCCGCCGCGAACCCGGCCAACTGGTCCCTCTCGCACTACCACTACCTCTACCGCGCGCAATACGGCTC
>JAYTIO010000213.1:0-4275 GCA_043731805.1 Pedosphaera sp.
ATGGAATTAAACGAAGAGTGCGTCGAACAGTGCAAATAGTGCATCGAACAGTGCAAATAGTGCGTCGAACAGTGCAAATAGTGCATCGAAGAGCGCCAATAGTGCGTCGAGCGGCATCGGCAGTGGCTCTAGGCGCATCGGCAGTTCGTCGCGCTGTGAAAGTTTGGAATCGAATAACGCAAGCAGCTCGGGATGATTCAATTAGGTGGCCTTGGGTTGATTTTGGATTTAATGGCGTGGCTGGCTTAATGGCTGGTGGCGCTTTCACTTTTGCACTGGCTGTTCCAGTTTCTGCTCGATCTGCTTTACCATGACCTGAGCAGCCTTAGTTACCCCGTGTTCGGGACCCAGGACGCGCAGATCAATTTCCAAGATCGCCCGTAATTCTCCCTCGGCCGCCAGCTTGCGGTGCTGAAAGCGCCGGGACGGGCTGTGTTCTGGGCGGGCGGGCAGCGTGGCCAGGTGTTCAGGGCCTTGCTTGAGCGCGCGGATGGTAACGATCTGGCGAGCCAGCAATGCCGCCGCCTGAGGCTTTCCCGGCTGGGTCAGCGCGGCCGCCTCCGCCAGCGCCTCAACGAGGCTGACGACCCGTTGGGGCGGCGCGGCGGGGTTGGTAAACACTTTTCCGGCGCAACGGGCGGAGCCGCCCGGGCAGCGGGGTGGCACTTTTTCCTTTTTCCTTTTTCCTTTCCGCCGGGGCTTCCCTAGTATTCAGGGATGGCCCGTAAGGATACTGCTAACGAAGAGGCACCGCCGCCCGCGCGCGGTGAAGGCGGCGTGCTGGGCCTCGGGCTGCTCGCCGCGGCGGTGCTGCTGTTGCTGGCGCAGTTCTCGTTCGACAAGAATGACCTCGCGTCGAACACCGCCGAGCCGAACGCCGAGATTCAAAACCTCGTGGGCCGCGTGGGCGCGCGCGTCGCGGATCTCACGTTCTTCGAGTTCGGGGCGGCGGCTTACTTGTTGCCGCCGTTGCTGGTGGTGCTGGGCTTGGTGCCGTTCTTCGAGAGCCTGCAACACTTGCGTCGCCGCTGGCCGTGGGGCCTCGTGCTGCTGCTCTGCCTCGTGGGCTTGTTCGATTTGGTGCCGGACCTCGGCCCCATCAAGCGCTCGATGCAGGCCATCAACGCGCCGTGGGCCGGCGGCACCTTGGGCCATCTGCTGAACCAGTATCTCTTCAAGCACTTCCTCGGCAGCCTCGGGGCCACGCTGGTTTTCCTCACGCTCTACGTCCTCGGCCTGCACTATCTGACGAACAACGCGCTGCTGGACTGGGCGCGCGGGCTGTTCCATCCCGAAGCGGTTTCCGCCGTGGGCGCGGCCGCCCCGAGCGGCGAGGAACTCGCGCTGGAGAAGCGTTCGCAGGAGCTGGCGCAGGAAGCCAAGCGCTGGCAAGGCGAACTCGAGAAGGCCGGCAAGGCCAAGGCCGGCAAGGCGGAAGCCAAAGCCGAGCCTGAAGCGGCTCCGGTTAAGTCCGGCCCCGACCTCGGCGCGGATGGGAAGCCTTTGCCCGAGCCGCTCATCCGCGACCTCAGCGTGCCGCAGCCCCGCCCTGCCGACCTGGCCCCCAAGGCCAAGCGCAAGGAGAAGCTCGATGAACCGGCCGACGATTGGAGTCCTAGCGAGGGCACCACGCCCGCGAAGGAAGTGCTCGTCATCAAGGCCGAGGAGGTGGTCGCGGCGACCGCGAGCGAGCGGCTCGGCAAGGCCAGCGCGCTCGCCAAGCAGCCCGCGCCGGCGAAGCCCGCGCCGGTCGCCGAGGGTGAGCCGCTGGTGCATGTCGCGGACGCCTTGGCCGCAGCCGTCGGCGTCGCGCCGGCCAAGGTGGACGCGGTGGCCAAGCCCGCCGACGCACCCACCATCTACGACAACAGCGGCTCGCGCCCGCGCGCGCGTCCCGTGCTCAAGAAGAACAAGCCGATGACGGTCGCGAGCGTGCCCCTCATCGGGAATTACCAGCTCCCGCCGCTGGATTTCCTCCAGCACCCGGACATGACGCTGAAGCCCACGGAGACGAAGGAGGAGCTGATGGCCAACGCGCAGTTGATGAAGAACACGCTCGCGCAGTTCGACATCGAGGTGGCGCTGGGCGACATCACGAAGGGGCCGACGATCACGCGTTACGAGTTGCATCCCGCGCCCGGGGTGAAGCTCGAGAAAATCTCCGCGCTCAACAACAACATCGCCGCCGCGCTCAAGGCCGAGCGCATCAATATCCTTGCGCCCGTGCCGGGCAAGTCCTCCGTCGGCATCGAGGTGCCCAACCGGGTGAAGACGAAGGTCATCATGCGCGACCTGCTCGAGTCCGATGAGTGGAAGAACTCCAAAGCCCGCATCCCGCTGGCGCTGGGCAAGGACGTTTATGGCACGCCGGTCATCTCGGACCTCGCCGAGATGCCGCACATCCTCATCGCCGGCAGCACCGGCTCCGGCAAGTCGGTGTGCATCAACTCCATCGTCGCGTCGCTGCTCTACAAGTTCTCGCCGGACCAGCTCCGCTTCGTGATGATTGACCCCAAGGTCGTCGAGCTACAGCAATACAACGCGCTGCCCCACCTCGTCGTCCCGGTGGTCACCGACCCGAAGAAGGTCATCCTCGCGTTGCGCTGGGTGGTGAACGAGATGGAGAAGCGTTACCAGATTTTTGCCCGCGTCGGGGTGCGCAACATCAAGTCGTTCAACGACCGGCCGAAGGACAAGCCCTTGCCGCCGGCGGAACTGGAGCTGCCCTTGTCGGTGACGAAGGAAAAGGTCGAGGCCGGGGCGGACGGCTTCGCGGTGCAGATTGACGAGGAGATAGTCGTGCCGCGCGACGAGGACATCATCATTCCCGAGAAGCTGAGTTACATCGTCTGCATCATTGATGAGCTCGCCGACCTCATGCTCGTCGCCCCCGCTGACGTGGAGATGTGCATCGCGCGCATCACGCAGATGGCGCGGGCGGCGGGCATCCACTGCATCGTCGCGACGCAACGGCCTTCCGTGGATGTCATCACCGGCGTCATCAAGGCGAACATCCCGGCGCGCATCGCCTTCCAGGTGGCGAGCAAGGTGGACTCGCGCACCATTCTCGATGCGATGGGCGCGGACAAGCTGCTGGGCAAAGGCGACATGCTCTACCTCCCGCCCGGCAGCGCGAGGCTCGCGCGTGCCCAAGGCGTGCTCATCACCGACGAGGAAATCAACCAGGTCGTGGACTTCATCGCCAAGCAGGGCAAGCCCAGCTACGAGCTGGAGATTCACAACGCCCTGCAAAAGGCGACCGGCACCATTGCCCAAGCCTTCGATGCCGAGGAAGGCGAGGGCGAGGACGAAGAGCTGATCGAGCAGTGCATCGAGGTCATCCGCAGCGAGCAGAAGGCCAGCGTCTCGCTCCTGCAACGCCGCCTGAAGATTGGCTACGGCCGCGCCGCCCGCATCATGGACGTGCTCGAGGAACGCGGCTACGTCGGCCCCAGCAAAGGTGCCGAGCCACGCGACATCCTGATCGACCTCGACGGTGAAGGGCATGATGGGGCGGGGCAGCAGATGGTGTGAGCCCGGGCCGTGAACCGGTGCTAGTCAGGTTTAGAACCTTCGCGCGGCAACCGCCCGGGGCAGCCGGGAAAAGCGGTGCTGAAGCCACCGCAGTCCAAACGCTGGCGCGGACTTCCCACGGCCTCGGGCCGCGCGAAGCGTCTGGACTGCGGCGGCTTCAGCGCCGCTTTCGGGCAGCACCGGCTGCACATCTGCCAGCTACGACAAGCACGGTCGGCCCCTCCCTCGGCTACCCAAGCCTGACTTGCGCCGGGACTTTGCCTTTGCCTTCGCGCCCACGGCGCCGCTACGGTCCACGCCCATGAAACCACGCCGCCTCGCCGCCTTCGCCTTGTGCCTCGTCGCCACCCTGCTTCCGGCGCTTCCCACCCGCGCCGCCGCCAAGCTCAACGTCCTGTTCCTCGCCGTGGACGACATGAACAACGACCTCGCTTGCTATGGCCATCCGCAGGTCAAGTCGCCGAACATTGACCGGCTCGCGCGCATGGGCGTGCGCTTCGACCGCGCGTATTGCCAGTTCCCGCTGTGCTCGCCGAGCCGCTCGTCGCTGATGACCGGCCTGCGCCCGGACACCACGCGCGTCTTCGACCTCCAGTATCACTTCCGCACGCACCTGCCCGACGTGGTGACGCTGCCGCAGATGTTCAGCAACAGCGGCTACTACGCCGCGCGCGTCGGGAAGATTTACCACTACGGCAATCCCGGCCAGATCGGCACCGACGGCCTCGACGACCCGAAGTC
>JAYTIO010000214.1:0-4259 GCA_043731805.1 Pedosphaera sp.
GCGTAGCTGCGATACATCCCGCCGGTCGAGGCGCACGCGCCCATCGCGATGACCCATTTCGGCTCCGGCATCTGGTCGTAAATGCGCCGGACAGCCAGCGCCATTTTGTAAGTGACCGTGCCGGCGACAATCATCACGTCCGACTGCCGGGGCGAGAAGCGCATGACCTCCGAGCCGAACCGCGAGATGTCGAACTTGCTCGCGCCCGCCGCCATCAGTTCGATGGCGCAGCAGGCCAGGCCCATCGGCATCGGCCACAGCGATTGCTTGCGGCACCAGTTGATCGCCGCGTCCACGCGGGTGACCACGACATCGCCCTCGATCTTCGAGTTGTAGCCTAGTTCAGTGCTGGTCGGCATCGGCATGGTGGAAGCGTGCGGAAATTGTCCGCCCACCCCGCAAGTAAAGCACCGGCGAGACACGCGGCAAGCGTTTTGTGATTTTTTTCACAAGCCGGGTGCGCGGAGAATGGTGGGCCGCTCCGCTGCTGCCTGGCACCCGCTCCACCCGCTCCAGTCAAGCGCTGCATCAGGCCGGCAGCGTGGTTTGCCTGAGGCCGGCCAGCCAACCATGGCAAGCCAGTTGGAGCTCCGTCGGGCGGAAAGCACTGGTCTGTCACCGGGGCGAACGGTGAACCCGGGCGGCAACGCAGGTAGAACCCCGGCCAAGCGGGGGCGAGCCGTGCTGGCGGTGGGCGGCCGTGCAGGTTGCCGCCGTCAGTTGAACCCTTGGCGCAACGTCATGCTGACCAACCTGAATCGCAGCGCGTGGGGAGCGACCGAGGCCGAGTATCCCCGCCTAGGGACGGCGGGGACCAGCTCCGGTTCATGCTCCGCTACGCCGTGCTCGCGCCCTCGAACCACAACACCCAGCCGTGGGTTCCAGGTGCGCAGGCACGCGGTGGAGCTCTATGCGAACCGCGCGCGTTCGCTGAACATCACCGACTCGGAGGACCGCCAGCTCCTCATCAGTTGCGACTGTGCGCTCTTCCACTTGCGCGCGGTCATCTGGCACTTCGGCAATCTCGACCGCACGCACGTGCTGCCACGCCGGGTGACCCCGATCTGCTCGCGCGCGTGAGCCGGGGGAGGAGGACCCGCCGCCGCAGCAGCAGGAGGCGATCTTCGCCGCCATCCCGAAGCACCGCACGAACCGCCAGCTTTTCCGGGATGATCCGCTGCCGGAGGAACTCGTCCACGAGCTGGTCAAGGCGGCGGAACGCGAAGGAACCTGGCTGCACTTTGTGCTGGGCCGCGAGCCACGCAACACCCTCGCCGACCTCATCGCCGAGGGCGACCGCCAGCAATGGGCGAACCAACGTTTCCGATTGGAGCTGGCCGCCTGGCTGCGCCCAAACAACAACGAGGCCGGCGATGGCATCCCCCAACTCCGCGCAGAACGCCGGCGGTCAGCTGTCCGTGGCCGGCCCCAGCAGCGTCCACGCGCCGCCGAGGTTGGTGGTCACATGGACCTCATACCTCGCCGCCTGCGCGGCGGTGACGGTGGCGAAGGACGAGTCCATCGAACCGACGGCGTTCAGCCGGGCGACGCGCTTGCGGGCCGTCCCGTTGACTTTCGTGAAGCCGCCGACGCTGCGCACCTTGCCAGCCGCCTGCACCGCCACCGCCTGCACCACGCCGTCCAGCCCCTCGGTCGGGGCAAAACTCAGGTCGAGCGAACCGTTGGCGTGCAGCCGTGCGATGCGGGTGCGGTTGAGATCGCTATAGCCGTAAAAGCCGCCGCTGATGACGACCCCGCCGTTCGCCGGGAGCACAGAATATGGCCCGAGCGCCACGCCGTTGACGGGGCCCTCCGCGCCACACCCGGTCGCAAAATCGGTGTCGGTGGAACCATCCGTGTTCAGGCGCACGACGCGTCGCCGGTCCAGCCCGTTGAAGGTGGTAAACTCGTCACCGACGACCAGCTTGCCGTCCGACTGGCGCACGATGGCGGACGCGAGTGCGTTCCCGCCCGTGCCAAGGTCGAACGTGGTGGCGAGCTCGCCCGGCACTGGGGCGGCGGCGCGCGGGAGCGGCACGAGGGCGGTGAGAAATCCGAGGTTGAGAGGCTTGGTTTTCATGGTGTTTTTCTCCTGTAAAGCTCTTCATCAACGACCGTGTGGCCCGCGTCTTTCCCAATAAAAAATCCCTCCTCCGCTTGATCCTCGCCCTCCTGGCCTAGCCCTGCGACGACTGGGAAACCGGTTACAGCTACCTCACCATGGAAAACAAAAACCCGCCTTCAGTTTGAGGCTCAATCAAGTTATAGAAAAGAACTTGCCCGGCCAAGTTCTGCATACGTTGTGGCGTGTTACGCAACAAGCGAATTGCGCTAAAACAATTGATTTCATTGGCTAAAGTGAGAAGTGGCGGAGAGAGGGGGATTCGAACCCCCGATACGGCTTTTGACCGTATACCGGTTTAGCAAACCAGCGCCTTCAGCCACTCGGCCATCTCTCCAACCGTCTTATTTAAAAGCACTTAACTAGCGTTTCGCGCTTCAAAACCTAAATCTTGTTTACAAAGTTGCAACACTTAGCGCATGACCAACAAACCATCACGAAAGCCGATCCAAGGTAAAAACTGGCCGCGCAAACTCACCTTCGGACGCGAAACCGTCACCGTTTATCGTCGGCTTACCCCTTTGGGCAATCCGGCTGTCATGGTTGCCAACTAATCGGGCGAAAAACGCCGTTTCGACTCCTACAGCACCAAAACCGCCGCCGTCGAAGCCGCGAACAAGCTCGCGTAGCAATTGAGCCAGAGAGATCTGTTGAGCGCAAGCATGACTCGTGAGCAATCCATCAAATACGCCAGCGCCGTCCAGTCCTTGCAACCGCTCGGCATCACCCTCTCGGCTGCCGTCGCCGCGCTGGTCGAAGCCGTCAAGCTCACCGGCGATTTGGCGAGCGTGGCAGCGGCAGTGCGGTTCTACAAAGCCAAGCACTAGGCCATCACGTCCAAGACCGTGGCGGAGGTTCTTGCCGAATTGCTCGTCCTGAAAAAGTCTCGCGGCGCATCGGAGCGGTATCTTGAGGATTTGAAGTTCCGGCTGGAAAAATTCGCCGCTGCGTTTCAATGTAACATTGGCAGTGTGACCACCGCCACCGTGCAAGCGTGGTCGGACGGCCAAAAACTTTCGACGCAAAGCTACAACAACAACCGCCGCGTGGTGCATCTGCTCTGCGCGTTTGCGACTTCCCGCAGCTACGCTCACGACAACCCCGTTGCAAAGGTCGATAAGGTGAAAATCACCAACGGCGAGAGGCTCTTGCAAAACCTCCGAGGTTGAATGCCCGGAGGGCATGGTTCGGGTGGAAAGGCCTGAAAGTTTCGCCTTCAGACTCCGCCGACTCGGTTTGGGTCCCGCTGCCCCACGCGCCACCAAGCGCGCCGGATTTCAGCGCGGGTTTCAGGGCCGCCAACCGCGGGCGGTGGGCTTGACGTCCTTCAACACAGCCGCGCAAACAAGGCTCTGGCCGTCAAAGCCACCAGCCCGAACATCAGATGGCACATCACCTTGGCCGCCCCGCGCACCCGCGCCCAGCGCCCGCCGTAACGCTCCTTCAACAGGCGGTTGACCCGCTCCGCCGCGCTGCGTTCCTTGAACCGCGCCGCCGCGCGGGTGTGGATCGATGATGGGCACATGGCCCAGACTCCGGCTGAACGCGTGGATCTGCGGCGCGTCATACGCGCTGGCCATCAGGTCGTAGAGGGAGGTCACGCGCTGCGCGCTCAACTGCGCCAGCGGGATGGCCACCTGCGAATCATGCACGCTGGCACTGGTCAGCACCGCGCTCACGGGGAAGTCCCCGTCCACGGTGTCTAGGTGCAGCTTGTAGCCAATCCAGCTTTCCTGATGGCCTTTGCGGTTGCGCTTGCAACCCACGTCGCAGCGGGCGGGCAGGTCCGCCAGGTTCTCCGCCAGCGTGCGCGTGGGCTGGAGTTCCAGGCGTTTGGGCGCGGCGGGCGCACGCACCTCGCCGCGCTTGGGGCGGCCGCGTTTGCGGGGCGGGGCCGGGATGGCGCAGGCGGGCTTGGGCGCGGGCCTTTCCGGTGCCTCGCTGGCCGTGGCGTCGCGACTGACGTGGCCCACGAGCTTGGGGCCGGCGTGCGGCTTGACGATGTGTTCGTGGATTTGTTGGGGCACCTGGTCGTTGGCAAAGGCGGTGAAAGCACGGCTGAAGGTGGCTTCGCTGGGCACCTCCCCGGCGCTGTCCCAGCCGCAGAGGGACCGCAAGCGAGGCCGGGACTGGAGCG
>JAYTIO010000215.1:0-2182 GCA_043731805.1 Pedosphaera sp.
TCGCCGCCGCGTTGGGCGTGGCGAATTGCAGGAAGTTCGACAGCCGCGCGCCGACCTTCGCGTCGAGCACGTAGTTCACGAACTTCTCCGCGAGGTCGCGATGCGGGGCCTTCGCGGGGATGCACAAGTTGTCCACCCAGATCTGGCTGCCCTCGCGGGGAATGACGTATCGCAGCGAGGCGTCATCCGTCATCGCGCGCGCAGCCTCGCCGCTGTAAACGATCGCGGCTGACACGCCTTTGGCGACGACTTTGTTCTTCGCGCCCACGCTGCCGTCGAAACCCGCCGCGCGCTGCTTCGCCTCAATGATGAGGTTGCGCGCTTCCTTCAGGTGGGGAATCTCCGTCGAGTTCAAGCTGTGTTCTTTGAACTTCAGCGCCGCGCCGAGGCAGTCGCGCACTGAGTCAATCAGCACGAACTTCCCCGGCTGCTGCGGTGCGTCGAAGACCAGGCCCCACGTCTCCGCGATTAGCTTGCCCGCCGCCGCACGGACCAGGATGCCGACGGTGCCCCACTGGTAGGCCACGCTGAACTTGTTGCCCCGGTCATACGGCGGGTTGGCGAACTTCGGGTCGAGGTTCTTGAGGTTCGGTAAATTCGCGAGGCGCAACGGCGCGAGGAGGTTGAGCTTTACCATTGTCGGCACGAGATGGTCCGGCGGCACGACCAAGTCGTAGAGCGCGAAGCCGCCGGCTTGCAGTTTGGCGAGCATGGACTCCGCGTCCTCATACACGTCCACCGTGACCTTGCAGGCGAACTGTTGCTCGAACTCCTTCACCACCTGGGGGTCGAGATACTCGCTCCAGATGAAGACGTTGAGCTTCGCCTCGGCGGCGGAGCTAGGGGCGGAGAAGCCAAGTGTGAGCAGGATGGCGGCAAGGAGCGAGCGCATGGGTGCAGTAGGCCGAGCAGGGCAGGGGAGTTCAACGGGAAAAGCGCTGATCGGAGCCCGCGCAGCGTGAATCTGCAGCGGCGTTCTGCGAGCGCCGACGGTGCGTAAACCGGCGGCCACGGACCGTCGCTGCAATGCGCGGACCCACCGCGTCACTCCTGACTTGCCTTGCGCCGCACCTTCCGCAATTCTGTCAACCATGCGACCGACCTTGTTTGACGCCACCGTTCACGACCGACTTTCCGACCTGGGCCAGCGCGTGCTCAACGGCGGGCGCATCGAACGCGACGAGGCGCTGTGGCTCTTCCAGTTGGAGGACACCGCCGACATTTTCGAGCTGATGGCCTGGGCCAACCGCATCCGCGAGCGCAACAAGGGCAACAAGATTCACCTCTGTTCCATCGTCAACGCCAAGGCCGGCGCGTGCTCGGAGAATTGCAGCTTCTGCGCGCAGTCCGCCCATTACCAGACCAGCTCGCCGCGCTACGGCTTCGTGGACCCGGAGCCGGTGCAGAACGCGCTGACCGAGGCGCAGCAAAACCAAGTGACCGCCGTCGGCCTCGTCGCCGCGTGGCGCGGCCTCAACGAAGGTCCGATGCTTGACGAGGTCTGCGACCGCATCAGCGAAATGAAGGCCAGCGGCAAGTCCCGGCCCGACGCCTCCCTCGGCCTCATCAAGACCCAGAAGGTCGCCGACCGCCTCAAGGCTGCCGGCCTCGAGTGCTACGGCCACAACCTCGAAAGCTCCCGCCGCTTCTTCCCGCAGACGTGCTCGACGCACACCTTCGACGACCGCCTCGAAACCATTGGCTACCTCAAGAAGGCCGGCATCAAGATTTGCTCCGGCGGCATCATCGGCATGGGCGAGACGCGCGAAGACCGCTGCGACCTCGCGTTGTCCTTGCGCGAGATCGGCGCGAACGTCTGCCCGATCAACATCCTCAACCCCATTCCCGGCACGCCGTTTGCGAAGCTCGCGCCGCTGCCGCCGATGGAAATCCTCAAGCCGATCGCCTGCTTCCGCTTCGTCCTGCCGCGCCAGGAAATCATGATCGCCGGTGGGCGCACCGTGAATTTGCGCGACCTCCAGAGCATGATCTTCGCGGCGGGCGCGAGCGCCCTCATGGTGGGCAACTACCTCACCACGCTGAACCAGTCCGTGGAAAAGGACCTTCAGATGCTCAAGGACCTCGGCCTGGACCCGAACTGGGAAGGGCACGACTTCGCCGACCAGGAGCAAGGTGGCGGTGGCTGCGGTGAGAAGTCCTGCGAGACCGAAGTGGTTGCGGC
>JAYTIO010000216.1:0-9250 GCA_043731805.1 Pedosphaera sp.
CGGTCTCTCGTGGATGAACCTCTACAACCAGCCCGGCACCGTCGGCGCGTTCATGGACGTGCGCTCGCTGAACTCTCTCGTCACCGACTCCTCCGCGTCCTCGTGCGCGTGGGGCAGCGGCTCGCGCATCGTCAACGGCACGGTGAACGTCCTGCCCGACGGCACAGTCCTCACGCCGCTCTACACGCTCTTCGGCCAGCAGGGCTGGAAGCGCGGACTGGTCACGACCACGGAGATCACGCACGCGACACCCGCCGGTTTCGCGGCCAGCGGACTCAAGCGCGAGGCCGCCGAGAGCATCGCCGTGCAATACCTGGAGCGCGGCGTCGAGGTTCTGCTCGGCGGCGGGCAGAAGTTCTTCGACGCCACCAAGCGCAAGGACAAGCGCGACCTCGTGCCCGACTACCAGACCGCCGGCTACCAAGTCTTCAAGACCGCGAAGGACTTCGCCGCCGCGAAGAACGACGGCAAGTGGCTCGGCCTCTTCGCCAACAGCCACCTCCCGTTCACCGTGGACTGGAACCACGACGCGAAGCTCAAGGAAGCCGTTCCCCATCTCGCCGAGTTGACCCGCAAGGCCCTCGCGAAGCTGGAGAGCGAGAATCACTTCATCCTCCAAGTCGAAGGCGGGCGCGTGGACCACGGCGCGCATATGTGCGACGCGGTCGCGGCGCTCTACGACCAAATCGCCTTCGACGAGGCGCTCGAGGTGTGCCTCGACTTTCAGAAGCGCCACCCGGACACGCTGCTCGTCATCACCACCGACCACCCCACCGGCAACCCCGGCCTCAGCGGCTTTGGCAGCAACTACGGCTTCAGCTCCGCGCTCTTCACCAACGTCCAGCGCGTCAAGCGGTCCTTCAGCGAAATCCTCAAGACCCTAAACGTCCCCGGCCCGGACGCCGCCCCGCTGGCCAAGGGGGAAGTAGCCAAGCCCGCCACCCAAGACCCCAAGCTCATCGCCGACACGCTGCGCGCGGCGACCGACTATCAGGTCTCGCTCGAAAAGGCCGGCGTGCTCGCGCCCTATCTGGCGCGCAAGGGCAAGGCGCAGTTCACGCTGATGAACAGCGCCGTCGCCCAGCTCGGCCAGCTCATGGCGAACCACGTCGGCATCGGCTGGACGGGCACGGCGCACTGCTCGGACTTCGTGCCGTTGGTCGCGACCGGCCCGGGCGCGGAGCGCTTCCGGGGCTTCATCCAAAACACCGACGTGTTCCGCCACTACACGCAGCTCGCCGGGATTGATTTCAAGAACCCCTCCGCACCCATCAAGGAAGACCTCAAGGTGCCGCAGGACTTGGACAAGGACTTGCAGAAAGAGAAAGAGAAGGAGGCGAAGGAGAAGTCGGCGGCGCTGTGGACCGACGCCCATTGGGTGGCAGCATGAGCAGCCGAATCCCGCGCGCCGGCTTGCGTGACTTCGCCTGAACGCGCCGAACGGCCGTCCCAACTTAGAACCCAAAACCCAATACTCGGAACTCCCCCGTTGTGCTCGCCTTCTTTCTCACCGACCTGACGGGCTTCCTCCAGCACCCGCTGGGCTGGCTCTTCATCGCGTTCAACCTGTGGATGCTCGTGGACGCCTTCCGGCGCGAGGAGTGGATGTGGGTGGCGTTCATCATCCTCTTCCCGATGCTCAACGCGGTGCTCTACTTCTTCATGGTCTATCGCGCTGCGCCGTCGTTGGCGACGCGCGGCTTCGTACTGCCCGGCCAGCAGGACCGGGGTCGCATCGCGGAGTTGGAGAAGCAGATTCATCTGCTCGACAAGGCCCACCACCACGCGGAGCTGGGCGACATCTACCTCAAGCAAGCCAAGTTCAAGCCAGCGGAAGCCTGCTACCTCGCCGCGCTCGCCCGCGACCCTGCGGACCTCGACGCCCGCGCGCATCTGGGCCAATGCCTCCTCCGCCAAGGCCGCGCCGCCGAGGCGCGCGCCTACCTCGAAGACGTGTGCGTGCAGAACCCGAACCACGACTACGGCAACTCGCTCATGGCCCTGGCCGAAGCGCTCACCGCGCTGGGGCAGGCGGATTCGGCCATCGCGATTTGGGAACAGGTGGTGAGCCAGCACTCGCACGCCCGCGCCCGCGTGCAGCTCGCTGAACTGCTCGCCGCCAAGGGCCAGACCGCCCGCGCCCATCAGCTCGCCGAGGAAGTCATCTCCGAGGACAAGCACGCGCCCGTCTACCAGCGGAAGCAGGAGCAGCCGTGGGTCGGGCGGGCGAAGAAGCTCGTGAAGCTGGTGGCGTAGCTGGAGCGCGTGGTCCGTAGCGCGGGCAGCCTTGCCCGACGCTTCTCCCTCTCCATGAACCTGCGGTGGTAGGGCGGGGTGTCCTCACCCCGCCGTCGGCCACCCACACGCCCAAGCACCGCGGCGGCGCGCTGAGGACAGCGCGCCCTACCAACGCAGGTTCAGGGGCTGCAATCGCGGACCTTCGGGCTGGGGTGAGGGGTGACGCACGTCGGCGTGGGTGGCCCCACCCTTCCTCCGAGGATGGGAAGCGCTCGCGCGCTCGCGCGTCTCCGGCTGTTGCCTGCTGGAATCACCAAGGCCCGGAAAACTTTTTTGCCCACCACCCGCCGCGTCCGGCACTCTCGCCCCGATGAGTTTCACTGAGTTGTCGGAGGCTTTCTTCACGAAGTCCGCCGGGTGGGAAGCGGTCAAGAACGCGCGCTCCCTGCTGGCGGGCGGCAAGGTGCTGTCCTCGAACTGGACGCCGCCGCTGCTCAAGGGCGTCGTGCAGGAAGGCACCTCCTCCTATCGCGCCGGCCTCGTCATCAAGGGGCCGGTGGACATTGACAACCTCTGCACCTGCCGCGCTTCCCGCGAGGGCGGCGTCATCTGCGCGCACTCGGTCGCGCTTGGCCTGCACCACTTGCAGCGCGAGCGGCCCGCCCCGCGCGGCAGCGACACGGCCACGCCCTTGCCCGCGCGGCTCGGAGCCGTCCGTCCGGTCACTCGCGAGCCAGAGCCGCAAGCGGGACCGAAGCTGAAACGCGCCGCCCACGGCGAGCTGCTCGAAATCTCCGTCATCTTCCCGCCGACCTTCGCCGCCGGCATCGAGCGCGGGAAACTCATGGCCACCTTCGAGGGCAAGTGGGCCCGAGGCCGCGTGCCCTTGAGCGCGCTGCCCATGAACCAACTCTTCGCCCTCTCGCCCGAGGACGCGCGCCTGCTCGACAAGGCCGAGGAACTCGCCGGCAACGAGACGCCCGGCGGCCTGATGCTCACGCTCGTCGAGCTGACCCAACTGCTCGAAGCCCTCGCCGGCCACCCGCGCG
This sequence comes from Pedosphaera sp., assembly GCA_043731805.1. GTDB lineage: Bacteria > Verrucomicrobiota > Verrucomicrobiia > Limisphaerales > SXTU01 > SXTU01. The sequence continues at coordinate 3,288 of JAYTIO010000216.1, forward strand.
TCGCGCTCGGACGCGGCCAACCGCTCGCCGTGAGCGCGACGCCGTGGCGCGTGCCGGTGGAGACGACCCTCGAACCGTCCGGTGAGATTCGCATCAACCTTCCGGCCGGCCTGCGCGCGCCCACGCTCATCGCCGGCGAATCGCTCTGGGCCTTTCGCGGCGATTCGCTGGAGCCAGTCGGCTTGCCGAAGCAGTGGCGCGAGTTGTTCCGCGCCCCGATGAAACTGCCGCGCGCCCGCGTGCCGCTCTTCCTCAGCCAAGAGCTCGTCGTGCTCGAAGCCGAGAGCGAGGTGGATGCGAACTTCGGCATTGATGAGTTCACGTTGGAGCCGCAGGCGCCGCGTTTCATCCTCGCGCTGAACGGCGGCCTCGCGCAGGTGCAAGCGCAGCTCCAGTGCGCCTATGGCCCTCGCATCATGACCGTGGGCGTCACGTCGAAGGACGAGTCGCTCTGGTTGCCCGACCCGAAATGCACCACGCGCTACTCGACGCGCGACTTCGGTGCCGAGGTCGCGGCGGGTGAGCGGATGCGGCGCGCGGGCTTCAGCGGCCCCGACCCGCAAGGTCGCTGGAATCTCCACGGCGAGAGCGCGGTGGTGCGGTTCTTCGCGCAGAGTTATCCCCGCTGGCAGAAGGAGTGGGACGTGTCGCTGGAAGAGCGGTTGCAGCACAGCACCGCGAAGAACTTCGAGCGGCTGGAACCGCGCTTCGAGATTCGGCCTTCAGGCGAGCGGTGGTTTGATGTCGAGATGTCGCTCGGCTCGGCGGACGGCGAGAAGTTTTCCGCTGCCGACATCCAGCGGCTCATCCTCTCCGGCAACGGCACCACGCGCCTGAAGAATGGCCGCATCGCGCTCATCGACACGGGCGCGCTGGAGGAGTTCAACGAGGTCCTCCGCGACTGCGCGCCGCAGCAGCACGCGAAGGGCTACCGCTTCAGCGACGTGCAGGCGGGCTTCCTCGACGCCACGCTCCGGCAACAGCCCGGCTGGCAGGTGCAGGCGGCCGGAGGTTGGCGCGAGCGAGCGTCGCGGCAGAGCGGGCAGACGAAGCTGGCCTGCCCGCCGCTCGGCCACTTGGAGGACGTGTTGCGTCCGTATCAGAAGCAGGGCGTGGCGTGGCTGGGGTTCCTCCGCGAGAACAAGTTCGGCGGCATCCTCGCGGATGAAATGGGCCTCGGCAAAACGCTCCAGACCCTCGCGTTCTTCCACTCCTGCCACACAAACAAGAAGCTCGCCGGCCCGGTGCTCATCGTCTGCCCGACCTCGCTCGTCTTCAACTGGCTCGCGGAGGCAAAGAAGTTCACGCCCACGCTGAAAGTCATCGCGCTGCACGGCACGGGGCGGCACTCGCGCTTCGAGGACATCGCCAAGAGCGACCTCGTCATCACCAGTTACGCGCTCATCCGGCGCGACGCCGAGAAGTATCGCGAGTTCGAGTTCGACACGCTCGTGCTCGACGAGGCGCAGCACATCAAGAACCGCCAGACGCAGAATTCCCAGGCCGTCAAAGCCGTGAAGGCCGACTACCGCGTCGTGCTCACCGGCACGCCGATGGAAAACTCCGTCCTCGACCTCTGGAGCATCCTGGACTTCCTCATGCCCGGCTACCTCGGCTCGGCCACGGACTTCAAGGAGCGTTACGAGCAGCCCATCACGCGCGACAAGGACGAGGCCGTGCAAGCGCGGCTGGGCCGGCGGCTGCGGCCCTTCATCCTGCGCCGCCTCAAGACCGATGTGGCGAAGGATTTGCCCGCGAAGCTCGAACAAATTTCCTACTGCGAACTCACCGACGACCAGTTGGAAATCTACAAACAGGTGCTCGCCGTCAGCCGCAAGGAAGTCATGGACGCCGTCGGTGCGCAGGGCGTGGCGAAGAGTAAGATGATTGTCCTCAACGCGCTGCTGCGCCTGCGGCAAATCTGCTGCGACCTGCGGCTGCTCAAGATGGAGAACGCCGAGTTCACCGACGAACATTCCGGCAAGGTGGCGATGTTCGGCGAGTTGCTGGAACAGGCGGTGGACGGCGGCCACCGCGTGCTGGTCTTCAGCCAGTTCACGACGATGCTCGCGCTGCTCAAGGACAAGCTCAACGCGGAGAAGATCGAGTATTGCTACCTCGACGGCTCGACGACGAATCGCGGCGCGGTGGTGGAGAAGTTCCAGGGCAACGCGAAGATCCCCGTCTTCCTCATCAGCCTCAAGGCCGGCGGCGTGGGCCTCACGCTCACGGGCGCGGACACGGTCATCCACTTCGACCCGTGGTGGAACCCGGCGGTGGAGGACCAAGCCACCGACCGCGCCCACCGCATCGGTCAGACGCGCGTGGTGACGAGCTACAAACTCATCGCGCGCGGCACGGTGGAGGAGAAGATTTTGGCGCTCCAGCAGAAGAAGCGCGCCATCATCAAGGCCACCCTCGGCGGCGAGGAGACGCTCGCGGACAACCTGACGTGGGAGGAGATCCAGGGGTTGTTCGAGTGACGCAGGTCGGTGCGTCCCGCCTGACTCGGAGGTCGGGTTCAAAAGATCACCACCTGTCCAAGTGCTGGCGAGCCATCGCCTCGGCCTCAAGTTTCAGCCGTCGTCGGTGAACGAACCAAAACACGGCTTGAGGCCGTTGCAGCGTTGCGCCAGCCTTGCCCCATGTCGAATCTCAACCTGCGGCGTGAACGGCCCGTCAGCCAGGCAGACGCGCCGCCCCGGCGGCCCCCGGCGGCCCGGTAGGCTCCGCCCGGGCGACGAACTCCCCCTTGCGCTCGAAACCATGTCTGCCCACCCCACCGCGCTGCTGGACGTGCGTCGTTGCACCATCCGCTTCGGCGGCCTGGTCGCGGTGAACGCGCTGGACCTCCAGATTCAGCCGGACCAACTCTTCGGCCTCATCGGGCCGAACGGCGCGGGCAAGACGACGGTGTTCAATCTCATCACCGGCGTCTATGAGCCGACCGAGGGTGGCATCACGTTCGGCGGTCACGACATCCACGGCCTGGCCCCTTACGAGATCACCGCGCACGGCATCGCGCGCACGTTTCAGAACATCCGGCTCTTCCCCTCGCTCTCGGTCTTCGACAACGTGCGCGTCGCCTTCCATCTGCACGTTGTGAGCGGCGTGGTGCATTCGCTCACGCGCGGGCCGGTCTTCCGCACCGAGGAGAAGCAAATCGCGGCGCAGGTCATGGAGCTGCTGGAGCTTTTCAAGCTCGGTAAATTCGCCGCCGCGCCCGCGAAAAGCCTGCCCTACGGCGACCAGCGCCGGCTGGAAATCGTGCGCGCCCTGGCCACGCGCCCGAAGCTCCTGCTGCTGGACGAACCCGCCGCCGGCATGAACCCGACCGAGAAGGTCGAACTGATGCAGCTCATCCGTTTCCTCAAGGACAAGTTCCGCCTCGCCGTCCTGCTCGTGGAGCACGACATGCAAGTGGTGATGGGCATCTGCGAACGCATCGCCGTGCTCGACTACGGCGTGAAGATCGCCGAGGGCTCCCCGGCGGAAGTGAAGCGCGATCCGAAGGTGATCGAGGCTTACTTGGGCGAGGAACCGCTCCGGTAAGGCCGTCGGTCAACCGCCCGCCCGTTTCGGGAAGCGGCTTGCGCGGTGTGCGGGAAGGCCGGACACTCCGACCATGAGCGTCGCCACGATGCGCAAGCCGCCTACGGGGCCAGTGAAACAGTTCTCCGTCTTCACGCCGAACCGCCTCGGCCGGCTGCACACGCTTACCACGCTGCTGGCCTCGCGCAACGTCCACATCCTCGCCCTCACCGTTCTGGACACCACGGACAGCGCCATCATCCGGCTCGTGGTGGATGACCCCGAGGCCGCGCGCGCCCTTCTGCACGAGCACGGCTTTCCCTTCAGCGAGAGCGAGCTGCTGGTGGTGGAAATCGCCGCCGAGACGCAGCTCAAGGACGTGCTTTCCGCGCTGCTTCAGGCGGAGATCAACATCCACTACATCTACTCCTTCATGACGCGCTCGCAGGACAAGACCGCGCTGGCGCTGAATCTGGAAGACCGCGAAGTCGCCGAGGAAGCGTTGCAGAAGCAGCAGTTCAAGGTGCTGGGGCAGGCGGATATTTCGCGGTGACGCCGTCGGCCTCAGGCGGCCACGACGCAAACCCGCTCAGGCTGAAGCCAGCTGCCACTCGGCCAGCACGCCGCGCCGGACCACCCACTCGTTCAACGCAGCCCGGTCCAACTCCTCGCCCGAAACATTCAAGATGGCGCGGATGTCGCGCAGGTGTTTCTCCGAGCCGCCCTCACGAAAGTATTCCAGCTTGCGGACGATGACGTATTCGGGCGGGGCCAGCCGGACGGTCAAACCCGACACCGAGTATTGCCTGAAGTTCCGAAATGCCCAGCCGTGGAATTCGTCGCGGTTCGCGGTGAAGAGGTCAGCTTTCAGGCCGGAATCCGCGTGGATGATGTTGAACTGGCCTTTCGTCTCCCGGGCCAACTCCGCAGCGATGGCCTCGAGCGGAGGAAGATAGAACTCCGGGGCTGGGAACGCCTCAGGCAACCGAGCGATGTCCGTCGCGCGAAGGAACACGACAAAGTCTATGTCGTGGGTGACGCGCGGCTCGCCGTAGAGCATCGCCGCCACGCTGCCGCTGACCAGATAGCGGACCTGCAACCGGTCGAGCGGGCGAACGAACAGCTCAATCAGGTCAGGTTCGGGCATGGCTGAAAATCCGGCGCACTTCACCGTTCACATGCTCCTCGGTCCAGTCGGGATGCTGGCTGCGCATGAAAGCCGTCTTGTGGCGGCGACACGTCCAGTAAAGCCGGTGCGCCGCCCGCCAGCGCTGCTCCGGCGTCATCCGCCGGAAGATGGCAAACTGTTCCGGGCTGGTTTGTTCATCCGCTAGCATGACGGGAAGGTGCGCCGGGGAACTTACCCGAGCAAGCTCTTCACCCTCGCCAGCGCCTCGTCCAGCTTGCTTGCGTCCTTGCCGCCGCCGCGGGCGTTGTCGGGCTTGCCGCCGCCTTTGCCGCCGACGATGGGCGCGATGGCTTGGATGAGTTTCCCGGCCTGGGCTTTCGCGGTGAACTCAGCGGAGACAGCGGCGACTAAGGCGACCGCGCCGTTCGCCGCGCCACCGAGGACGATCACGCCTTTGAAGCCGTGGCTCTTCAGCGCGTCGGCGATGGTCTGGAGCGTGTCGCCGTCCGCGCCGGGAACGTGGGCGACGATGGCGGGCGTGCCGTTCACGGTCTCAGCGCTCGTGAGTAGCGTCTTGGCGGTGCCAGTGGCCTCGCGTTGAGCAGCGGCCTTCAGCGCTTTCTCTAGCTCGCGTTGATGCGCGAGCAACGCCTCGATCTTCTTCTCCAGCTCGTGGATGGGCGAATTCACCTTGGCGGCGACGGTGCGGATCAGGTCGCGGTCCAGGCGCATCGCGTCGAAGGCGGGGAGGCCGGCGACGGCTTCGATGCGGCGAACCCCGGCCGCAATCGCGTTCTCGCCGACGATGCGGAAGAGGCCGATCTCGCCGGTCGCGCGCGTGTGCGTGCCACCGCAAAGCTCCATGGAATAACCGTTCAACTCCCCTGCCCCGCCGCCGATTTGGACGACGCGGACGGTGTCGCCATACTTGTCGCCGAAGAACTGCATCACGTCCTTGCGGGACTTCACGTCGGCGTGCGGGACTTCGGTCCAGGAGACGCCGGCGTTCTCGACGATGCGCTCGTTGACGAGCTTCTCGATGTCCGCGACCTGCGCGGGCGTGAGCGCGGCGCTGTTGAAGTCAAAGGTCAGCTTGTCCGGCCCGACGAAGGAACCTTTCTGCGAGGCATCCCGGCTCACGACTTCGTGCAAGGCCCAGTGCAGCAGGTGCGTGACGGTGTGGTGGCGCTGGATGGCATCGCGACGGGCCTTCTCGACGGTGAGCGTCACGGTGGAGCCGACAACGGGCGCGTCCACATTCTGACTCCCATCTTCTGACTTCTGACTTCCCGCTTCCAAAATG
>JAYTIO010000217.1:0-2798 GCA_043731805.1 Pedosphaera sp.
CCGGCAATTCCCCTTGCTGTCCCGGGGACGCTCCGGCTTAATCCGCCGCGTCAGGGCCCGCGGAATGTTGACAGGCCAACCCCGCCAGGGCCGGAAGGCAGCAACGGTAACTTGCTCGCATCTGCCGCGGTCACCCTGGCATTTCCTAATCTCGAATGTTGAATTGCGAATGACGAATCCCCTCCGTCCGCGCGTTGCGTCGCGTTCCCCATTCTCCACTCGGAATTCGCCATTGCCATGAGCTACCAGGTCATCGCCCGCAAATACCGCCCGCAGCGTTTCGCGGACGTCGTCGGCCAGGAGCACGTCTCGACCACGCTGGCCAATGCCATCGGCTCGGGGCGCATCGCCCACGCCTACCTCTTCTGCGGCCCGCGCGGCACGGGCAAGACCACGCTCGCGCGCATCTTCGCCAAGGCGCTCAACTGCACCGGCGGCCCCACGGCGGACTTCGACGTAGCGGACTCGAAGTGCGTCGAGATCGCCGAGGGCCGCTCGCTGGACGTGCTGGAGATTGACGGCGCGAGCAACAACGGCGTCGAGCAGGTGCGCGAACTGCGCGAGACATGCCGGTTCGCGCCCGCCTCCTCGAAGTTCAAAATCTACATCATTGACGAGGTCCACATGCTCTCGACGGCGGCCTTTAACGCGCTGCTGAAGACCCTCGAAGAGCCGCCCGCGCACGTGAAGTTCATGTTCGCCACCACGGACCCGGAGAAGGTGCTGCCCACCATCCTCTCCCGCTGCCAGCGCTTCGACCTGCGCCGCATCCCCACCGCGCTCATCGTCCAGCACCTCACCGTCATCGCCACCCAGGAGGGGGTGACGATGGATGACGCGGCGGTCCACGCCATCGCGCGCGGCGCGGACGGCGGGATGCGTGACGCCGAGTCCACGCTGGATCAGCTCATCAGCTTTTGTGGCAACGAAATCGCCGAGACCGACGTGCTCTCGATGTTCGGCCTCACCGCGCGCGCCCAATTGCTCGCGCTCACCCGCGCCGTGCTCGCGGGCGAGGTGGACACCACGCTCCGCGAGCTGAACGACCTGGCGAAGAGCGGCAAGGACCTAGGCCGGCTCGTCACCGACCTGCTCAACCACTTCCGCAACCTGCTCATCTACCAAGTCTCCAAGGGCGACCTGAAACTCCTCGAAGTCTCCGAGGCCGAAGCCACCGCGCTAGCCGAGCAGGTGAAGCTCGCCCCCAGCGACGCCGTGACGCGCGTGATGGAGGTGCTGGCCGATTGCGAAAGCCGCCTGCGCGACACGACCTCGAAGAAGATTCTCATCGAAGTCTCGTTGCTCAAAGCCATCCAGGCGCGCAACGCCGTCCCGCTGGACTGCGTGTTGAAGCAGCTCCAACAACTCCGCGCCGAAGCCGCCAGCGCCAGTGCCGGCGGCTTCCAGCCGCCGGCCCCCGCCCCAGCCAAAGCTGTAACATCACCCAGCCCAGTCGCTGCCAACCCGCCTCCTCACGTCGGCGGCTACGAGAAGCCCGCTGCTCCGGTGATGGCCTGGGCCGAGACGCCCGCTTCCGCCCCAGCGCCGAAGTCCAGCGGCGCGACCGGCCTCGACGCACTCTGGGCGCAGCTCCTGGAAGCCGTGGGCCGCGTGAGCCAGTTCACGCGCGGCTACCTGCTGGAGGCGCATCCCGTCTCGCTCACGGGCAAGCTCTTCACCATCGGCTTCGACCCCGAGTTCGCCGATCACATGGGGCTGGTGGACAACGCCAAGAACCATGCCGTGCTGCAAACCAAACTTGCCGAGCTTGGCCACCCGCACGTGCAGGTGAAGTTCATCAAGGCCGAGGCCGCCGCTCGTGCCGGCGGTTTGCAACCGCCGTCGGTTGCGCTGGCTGCCGAAGCGCCGGAAGCGGCGACTGCAAGTCGCCGGCACGAGGCCGCCGCGCTCAAGCCCATCCCCGGCGCGGCGAAGTCCGACAAACCGCAGCCCTTCGTCTTCGACAAAGAGGGCTTTAAGAACGACCCGCTCATCAAAAAGGCGCTGGAAGTTTTCAAAGGCACCATCGTGGAAGTGCGGGCGTGACGGGCGGCTTGGCTTGCCCTCCAATCGCCGGCTGCCTCGGGGTGGGTTATTCCCTGTAGGGCGATTACCCGGCTGGCCAACAAAGTCACGACGCGGTAAATACAAAGCCATGACAACACCGAGTGGCGCCGTTCGACTCCTCTTCAGCGGCAACCACCCGACTCGGCTCGCCCTTAGCACTGCAGTTCAAATGCACTTCGCCGCTATGAAAACTCCCGCCTCCCTGCGCCGCCTCGCCTTGTTCACGCTGCTGACGTTGCTCACCCTCGGGTCGTCGAGTGGCCGCGCCGCCACGATGTATGAGGTCGGCCCCGGGCAGCCCCGCACGTTGTTGCGCGAGGTGCCGTGGGCGACACTACAGCCCGGCGACATCGTCAACATCCACGCCAAGCCCGGCGGCTATAAGGAGAAGATTCAAATCTCCGCCAGCGGCACGGCCAACGCCCACATCGTCATTCGCGGTATCGCCGACCCCGTCACTGGCGCGCTGCCCATCATTGATGGCAAGGACGCGGTGGAGGACCCCTCGATTGACTGGCGCAGCAGCGTCTTCTCCGACCTCGGTGTCATCGTCGTGAGCCCGCGCAAGACGGGCTACGTCTATGGCTCGTATCACGTCAGCTTCGTGGACCTCGAGACACTCGACATCCGCAACGCGCTCTACACGGCGGACAACAGCATCACCTACACGGACCAGCTCGGCGTCGTGCGCGGCTACGACAACTTTTCCTGCGGCATCTACATCGAGTGGG
>JAYTIO010000218.1:0-3309 GCA_043731805.1 Pedosphaera sp.
GACGGCGTTGCGGTGGAGGTGAATGACGCCGAGCATCGAGTCCACGTTGTCTTTCTTGAGCGGGCTGTCCACGCCGGCGCAACGCGCGTCGCGGTAGCCTTTGAACGCGCCGACTTGCGAAGCGAGTTCCGCGCTCTGCTCGTATGCGTGGCCAGTCATGATGGCGGTGAGCGCGCCGGCGAGGGCGCGGCCCTCATGCGAGTCGTAGGGCAGGCCGTAGCTCATGCAGAGCGAGCCGAGGTTCGCGAAGCCGAGGCCCAGCGTGCGGAAGATGTGCGAGTTCTCGGCAATTTCCTTCGTGGGGTAGCTCGCGTTGTCCACGAGGATTTCCTGCGCGGTGATGTAGATGCGCACGGCGGCCTTGTAGCGCTCGACGTCGAACTTCCCGTCCTCGCGTTTGAACTTCATGAGGTTCAGCGAGGCGAGGTTGCAGGCGGTGTTGTTGAGGAACACGTATTCGCTGCACGGGTTCGTGGAGTGAATCGGCTCGGTGCCCTTGCAGGTGTGCCACTTCTGAATCGCGCCGTCGTATTGCAGGCCGGGGTCGCCGCAGATGTGCGTGGCCTCAGCGATTTTGTTGAGCAGCGTGTTCGCGTCCTTCTTCTGGAGGCGTTCGCCGGTGGTGGTGGATTTGGTCCACCATTCCTTGCCTTCGAGCGCGGCGGACATGAACTCGTCGGAGACGCGCACGGAGAGGTTTTCGTTCTGATACATCACGGAGCCATAGGCCTCGCCATTGAAGGAGCCGTCGTAGCCCTGCTCGATGAGCGCCCAGGCCTTCTTCTCCTCCTTCTGCTTCGCGTCAATGAACTCCTCGATGTCGCCGTGCCAGTCGCGCAGCGTGTTCATCTTCGCGGCACGCCGGGTCTTGCCGCCGGACTTCACGACGTTGGCGACCTGGTCATAGACGCGGAGGAAGGAAAGCGGGCCGCTGGGCTTGCCGCCGCCGGAGAGCTTCTCGCGGGAGCTGCGAATCGGCGAGAGGTCAGTGCCGGTGCCGGAGCCGAGCTTGAAGAGCATCGCCTCGGAGTAGGCGAGGTGCATGATGGACTCCATGTCGTCTTTGACAGCCTGGATGAAGCACGCGCTGCCCTGCGGGTATTCGTATTGGGTGTGGGCGCGCTCGGCGACGCTGGTCTTGCGGTTCACGAACCAGTTGCCTTTGCCGGAGTTCTTGCCGACGCCGTATTCGTGGTAGAGGCCGACGTTGAACCAGACGGGGGAGTTGAACGCGCCGTATTGGTTCACGCAGAGCCAGGTCAGCTCGTCGTAAAAGACTTCGCCATCCGCCTTGCTGAAGTAGCCGTCCTTGACGCCCCAGTCCGCGAGCGTGCGGGTGACGCGGTGGATGAGCTGCTTGACCGACCGCTCGCGCTCGGCCTTGGCGGGGTCGCCGTAGAAATACTTCGAGCAGACGACTTTGGTGGCGAGGAGCGACCAGTTCTTGGGCACCTCGACGCCTTCCTGCTTGAAAATTGTCTTGCCGGAGTCATCGGTGATTTCAGCGGTGCGGCGGTCCCACTCGATTTGGTCGAAGGGCTTGACCTTGGCATCGGAAAAGACGCGCTGGAGGCGGTTGGATTTCTTGGCGGACTTGGCAGCGGGCTTCACAGCGCGCGGGGTGGACACGACGGCCTTCGGGCGGCGGGCGGAGGGGGCAGGAGCGAGCATAGGCTCAGGAGCGTCAATCATGGATTTCGGTTGGCTAGAGTTGTCGGGCACTGAAGCGTCTTTATCACTCACGGCCGCACCATACAGCCGGACCGAATCAGACGCCAAGCTCCCTCGCTGCTGGAGTTTCCCACTTGTGACTGCCTTGCGGGACACCCCATCGGTTGGGGAGCGGCGGTGAGGCTAGCACTAGGTATAGTGGTGACAAGCAGTTTTTGGAAAAAAGTTGTTCGTGGGTTATTCGCGTTGAAAAGCCCCGGAAATACAGGGTTTCATCGAGGTTTGTGGACAACCGATGGGCGGGATTGTGAACAACTGGTGACGCCAAGCTGGGGCGTCGGAAAGCGGCGGGAGAAGCTAACTTTCCAAGGCCTTCGGCGGGGCCAGCACAAACGACGCGAGCAGGGCTTGGCGGGCGGTCGCGGGCCGACGGAGGAGCGCCACCACGGCGCGGGCATCGGCGGAACCGGTGTCCCGCCGCACCATGCTCTGAGCGGTGAGCGGCTTGCCGTGTTTTTCGGTTTGCTCGTCCACCCGCTGCATCCGGCTGGCGACGGCCTCGTGGAGTTGCGCGGCGCGTTGATACGCCTGCGTAGAATGCTCGAGCGTTGCGAGCGGCTTGGTCGGCGCCGGGAGGCTGTCGAGCGACACGTCCTGCCACGGCGTGGCGGCGCTCTCACGCGCGGGTTGGCGCTCGTCTCCGGTCGGCAACGACTCGCGGGAAACGCGCGTGGGCACCGGCGGCGGGGGCGGGACGCGGCGGACGATGGGCTGGGGCAACGGCGGGGGCGTGCTCACCGAGCCGTCGAGCGGCGGTTTGCCTTCGAGCAGGCGCTTGAGTTCCTCCTCCCAGTTCAACGCCGGGTTCGGGTTCGGCGCGGATGGGCTGGCGCTGCCCGGACGCTGTTGGCGGGGGCTTTCCTCGTCTTCGCCGCCCCACGGCTCCGGCTGGCGGTTCTTCTCGTTGCGCTTCTGCAGCCAGCTCGAAATCGCCGAGATGACAACGATGGCCAGCATCACCCAGATGTTGTCGATGACGGCGAGGAAGCCGCCGGGAACAACGCTGAGGACTGGAACGAGTTCGCTCACGCGCAACGGGGAGTTAAATCAGCTCTTCACCTGCGGAGTGGCCCCCGCCGTGGCGATGCTCTCCCTCATGCCGGTGTCGGCCTGCATGTTCTTCATCTTGTAATAATCCATCACGCCGAGGTTGCCGTTGCGGAACGCCTCGGCCATCGCCAGCGGGATTTGTGCCTCGGCCTCGACGACGCGCGCGCGCATCTCGGACACACGGGCGACCATTTCCTGCTCGGTCGCCACGGCGGCGGCGCGGCGGACTTCGGCTTGGGCCTGCGCGATGAGCTTATTCGCCTCCGCCTGCTCGGCCTGGAGCTTCGCGCCGACGTTCTCGCCCACGTCCACGTCCGCGATGTCAATCGAGAGGATTTCAAACGCGGTGCCGGAATCGAGGCCCTTCTCCAGCACGGTCTTGGAAATGCGGTCGGGGTTTTCCAGCACCGCCTTGTAGCTCACGGAGGAACCGATGGTGGTGACGATGCCCTCGCCCACGCGCGCGATGATCGTCTCCTCGGTCGCGCCGCCGACGAAGCGGTCGAGGTTCGTGCGCACGGTCACGCG
>JAYTIO010000219.1:0-8088 GCA_043731805.1 Pedosphaera sp.
TCCGGCGCTGCTCCTCCTTGAGGTCGAGGAGCATGATGACGAAGAGGAAGAGCACCATCACCGCGCCCGCATAGACGAGGATTTGCACCGCCGCGAGGAAGAAGGCGTTGAGCAGCACGAAGAGGCCGGCCATCGCGCAGATGGTCAGCACGAGGAACATCGCGCTCGTGACCGGGTTGCGGCTGAACGGATTGGCCACCACCAGCGCGCCGAAGAGGAGCGTGAGGAAGGCGAAGAGGTAGAAAAGGATGTCGGGTAATGCCATGTGCGATGCCTAGACCTTCACCGGGAAAGTTTCCTGCTCCTTCGCCTCGTCCAGCTTGTGCTTCCACTTCTGGATGCCGGGGTGCGTGCCGCCGAGGGCGAGCAGCTTATCCTTGTCGTAAATCATCTCGCTGCGCGCGAGGCCGGTGAGGGAGAAGTCGCTCTTCAGGAAGATGGCCTCCTCGGGGCAAACTTCTTGGCAGAGGCCGCAGAAGATGCAGCGGAGCATGTTGATTTCGAACTCCTCGGGCATCTTTTCCGCGTTGGTGCGGTCGGCGGGCTTGCCCGTCGGGCCGGGCGGCGTGATGCGGATGGCCTTGGGCGGACAGACAAATTCGCAGAGCTGGCAGGAGACGCACTTGGTGTGGCCGTCCTGGTCGCGCACGAGATACGGAGCGCCGCGATAGCCGGGCAGCACGGTGGTCGGCTCCTCGGGATACTGCTGCGTGACGGGCGTCTTGGTGGTGAGGGTGTTGAGGAAATGGCGCGTCGTGACTTTCAGCCCGCCGATGAGGGCCGGGAGATACAGTCGCTCAAACCAAGTCAGTTCGTTGCGTTTGACAATCATGGTCGCGCGTCGGTCAACGGTTCGTCAGGGCCAGCACGCCCGCAGTGAGAATGATGTTCGCCAAGGCCAGCGGAATCATCCGCCGCCAGCCCAGGTCCATCAACTGGTCGTAGCGGAAGCGCGGGAGCATCCAGCGAATCCACATGAAGGTGAACATGAACGCGAGCATCTTCCCCATGAAAACCCCGATGTGCAGCAGGCCCTTCCACCATTCGCCAGCCACAGGCGCGACATCGAGGCCGAAGAAGGGCAGCGTCCAGCCGCCGAAGAAGAGCGTCGTCATCATGGCCGCGCCGGCGAACATGTTCGCGTATTCGCCGATGAAGAACATGCCGAACTTCATCGAGCTGTATTCCGTGTGGTAGCCGCTGACGAGTTCGGACTCCGACTCCGCCATGTCGAAGGGCAGGCGGTTCGTTTCCGCGAGGGCGGAGATGAAGAAAATCACGAAGGACACCATGCCGCACGGCACGAGCAGGAGTGATTGCGCGCTGAAGCCGCCGCCGAAGATCGGGAGGACGTTCCAGCCGTTCTGCGCCTGGTGCTCGATGATTTTGCCGAGGTTCAGGTCGCCGACGACGAGGAAGACCGGGATGACGCTCATGCCCATCGCGATTTCGTAGGAAATCATCTGCGCGCTGGCGCGGATGCCGCCGAGGAAGGGGAACTTCGAGTTCGCCGCGTAGCCTGCCAGCACGATGCCATACACGCCGAGCGACACGATGCCGAAGGTGTAGAGGATGCCGACGTTGAGGTCCGCGATGACCATCTTCTGCGCGCCGAGCGTGGAGCCGAACGGAATCACCGCGATGACGAGGAACGCCGGCACGAGTGAGATGGCCGGCGCGAGCCAGAAGTAAATCTTCCGCACGTGCCCCGGGGTGAAGTCTTCCTTGATGAAGCTCTTCACGCCGTCCACGAGCGGATGCCAGAAGCCGAGCTTCGTGAGAAACTGGCCGAGGAACGGAATGCTCCCGATGAGCGGGAGGTTCACGCGGTTCGGCCCAACGCGGTCCTGGATGAGTGCCGAGACCTTGCGCTCCGCCAGCACCGCGTAGGCGACGAGCGTGAGCAGCAGCCCCAGCACGCAGCCAATCTTCAGCAGCGTGAAGAACACGAACTGCGTCTGCGGACTTAATGAATCAAGCCAGGCCATGGAAATCAGATTTGCACCGGCACACCCATGTCGCCGAGCTTCGCCCACTCGAGGCCCGCGAAGCCGGGGACTTCGCGCGCCATCTGGTTGAACAAGCCTTCGATGGTCGAGAAGCCGTTCTGGCCGGTGACGTGATGAACCAGCTCGTGGAGGAACTCCCACTCGGGCCGGGCGTCGCCGGGAGCCTCGACGGCGCGCATGAACTTCTGCACGCGACCCTTCACGTTCACGAACGTGCCGCGCTTCTCGACGTGCGCACAGCCGGGCAGGACAAAGTGCGCGGCGGCGGTCGTCGCGTTCGGAAGGATGTCGCTGACGATGAGCGTGTCGAGCTTCGCCAGCAGGTCCGCGCCGATGCCGTGTTTGGTCACGTCCTCGCCGAAGACGATGAGCGTGCGGATGCTGCCGCTGCGGATGCCATCGGCAATCTTCGCGAGGTTCGCACCGAGCTGCGGGCCGGCGATGCCGGTGAGCCGCGCGCCGTTCGAGTTCGGATTCTTGTCCGCGTTGACGAGCAGTTTGTCACCCTCGCCGTTGCGGGCGATGGAGTCGGTCAGCGCGTTGAACTTTTTCGCGAGCTTGGCAAGGAGCCAAAGCTCCTCGGTCGTCTGCCGCGCGCTGGCGATGACGGCCACGCTGCCAGTCGGAGCGGACGAGAGCTTGGCGGAAATGGCTTTGAGGGCCGTGGGCCAAGCGACTTCCAACATTCCGCGTTCCGCAATCCGCATTCCACATTTCTGGAGCCGGTCTGCGCGGCCAATCCACTTGTAATTCAAACGGCCTGAATCGCACATCCACGTCGAGTTCACCGCGTCGTTCTGGCGTGGCTCGTAGCGATAGACTTTCTCCTCGCGCGAGCCGACGACGATGTTGCAGCCGGTGCCGCAGCTCGTGCAGAGGGACTTCGTCTCCTTCATGAACCACACGCGCATCTGGAAGCGGAAGTCCTTCGACGTGAGCGCGCCCACCGGGCAGATGTCCACCGTGTTGAGCGTGTAGTTGTTGTCGAACGCGCCCTCTGCCCACGCGGCGATGGTGTTGTAGCTGCCGCGATTGACGATGCCGAGCGCGTCATCGCCGGCGATGTCCTTCGTGAAGCGGATGCAGCGGGTGCAGAGCACGCAGCGCTCGTCATCCAGCACGATGCGCGGGCCGAGGTCCACGGCCTTGGGCTTGTGGACCTTCGCCTCGACGAAGCGGCTCTCGGCCTGACCGTGTTGCACGGAGTATTCCTGCAATTTGCACTCGCCGGCCTGGTCGCAGATGGGGCAGTCGAGCGGGTGGTTGATGAGCAGTGATTCCAGCACCGCCTCGCGCATCTGCTTCGTCGCGGGCGAATTCGGGTAAATCTCCATGCCCGGAGAAATGGGCGTGGCGCACGCGATGGCTCCGCGCGGCGTGGTGGGCTCGTAAGGCAGCACGGACTTCGCAATCTTCGGCGTGCCGTCCTCGTTGAGCACGGGCTTGCGGTCCGGGCCCAACTGCGGCGTGCCGAACTCGACGAGGCACATGCGGCAGTTGCCGGCGATGGGAAGCTTCGGGTGGTAGCAGTAGTGCGGCACCTCGTGCCCGGCGAGGTGGCAGGCCTGGAGCATCGTCGTGGGCTGCGGCTTGCCCTGCCAGTCGGGCATCATCTTCGGCACCTCGACCTCGCGGCCGTCCACCTTGATTTTGATTTTGTCGGACGGCGGCGGGGGAGCCGGCGCAGCGGCGGGCGCGGCGGGCTTGGCTTCAGTTGTCGCGGGGGCGGACATGCTTAGGAAATCACTCCAGCGTGAAGGTCGGTGATGGGGAAAATCATTTCGTAGTCGCCCCAGACAAGGTCGCCCTCGTGAATGCGGAAGCTTTTGAACTTCCGCATCTGGCGATACTGCGTCAGGTCAGGATTCTGCGCCTTGCGTAGCAACGGATTGAAGTCCACCACGCGCACGGTTCCGTCGTTGAAGGCCAGACGGATTTGATAACCAGAGACGTATTCGGCCTCGGTGATTTCGAGATGAGTCGGTGCCGGGGCCACTGGCGCGGCTGGCACGGCGGGCTTGGCTTTGGTTGGCGGTGCAGTAGCTGACATCTCAGTGTGCCCTTAGCGTGGCTTGGAATTGCACTTCGGTGAAAGTAAAAGCCTTCTCCACTTGTTCACCAGTCCACGTTCTGACAGTAGGCCGCTTCGACAGGGCGTTGCTCACAACATACAGAACGAAATCCTTATCCTTGGCAGTCTGCCGCTCGCGCCGGGTGATGAAGAAAGAAACGCCTCCACCGGAGACGCCTTTAACTTCAACCTTCTCAACACGCATCCCCTTTGAACAAAGCAAATCGAAGCCGAGCCGTTCCTGTTCGACAGATTCAACCTTCCACCCAGTCTTGCGATAGATGGCAGTCACGGTTTGCACCGCAGCTCTTTCAACCTTCCTGTTTTCTGCCGCATCGCCAAATCCAGCTCCGACACCTCGCGGGCTAAGGCGTTGAACCTCCTTCGTTTCTGACCTGCGCTTCCATGGAAGAAGACTGTTCAGCTTCGGAAGATGGGGAGTTAGGGCCGCCACCGCTCCTCGCAGTGGGGAAACCCATTTACGAACTAGTGAGGCGGGAACCGGTGTTTCAAGAAGTGCGGCGCACTTCTTCAGGTCGAAGGCGAGGTGGAATTTGCGCTTCGCGCGGTTCACTTTAAGGATTTTCGCGTAACCAACAATGCCAAGATTCTGGTCGCCTGTGTAAATGAAAAGGTCGTCGCCAGCTTGTGCCGTAAGGAAATTGGTGCTTACTCCCCAGAGCTTGTCTTCGCGTAATCGCCCATTCTTAACCAGTTCAGCGTAACTCTCGACGGACACCTTCCGACTGCTGCCATCATCGAGGGAAAACACTCGACCGGACCGCTCAGAAATTGGATACAGCCAGGCTCTCATTTTAATCCCGTGGGCTCGTGGCGAATTTGTGCGGAGGCTCGGAGGCGTGCTTCGCCTCGTCCGCCGCGCCTTTGGCCTCGAAGTCGTCTTTGAACTTCTTCACGAAGCTCAGCACCGGCCACGCGGCGGCTTCGCCGAAAGCGCATATGGTGCGGCCCTGGATGTTTTGCGCGATGTGCAGCAGGTAGTCGGCGTCAGCCTTGCGGCCCTCGCCGTGGGTCAGGCGGTGGAGGGCCTTGCTCATCCAGAGCGCGCCCTCGCGGCAGGGTGTGCATTGGCCGCAGCTCTCGTGCGCGTAGAACTCAGCGAGGTTCGCGAGCGTGTCGACAATGTCGCGGGTGTCGTCCAGCACGATGATGGCCCCGGAACCGGACATGGTGCCGGCGGCCATGAGGGAATCGAAGTCGTAGGGCAGGTCGAGCAAGGGGACGTCCACCTTGGTCATTTGGCCGTCCGCGCCCTTGCGATTGAGTTTGAAGGTTTCGCCGGCCTTCAGGATTTTCGAGGACGAGCCGCCGGGGATGATGGCCTTGAGCTTGCGCGGTGGCCCGCCCGGCTCGGGCTCGCGCAGGCCGCCGCCGAACGCGGGGTCGTTGATGAGTTCGCCGATGGTGACTTTGCCGACCTCGATTTCAAAATAGCCGGGGCGCTTCACGTCGCCGCTCAAGCTCACGATGCGGGTGCCGGTGTTGTTGGGCGTGCCGAGCTTGGCGTATTCGCCCGGGCCCATGTTCACGATGTGCTTCACATGGCAGAGCGTCTCCACGTTGTTCACGATGGTCGGGCACATGTAGAGGCCGAGCACGGCGGGGAAGTAGGGGGGCTTGATGCGCGGGTAGGCGCGCTTGCCTTCGAGCGATTCGATGAGGCCGGTTTCCTCGCCGCAGATGTAGGCGCCCGCGCCGCGATGGACGTAAATCTCCAGGTCGTAGCCCGAGCCGAGGATGTTCTTGCCGAGGAAGTTCTTTGCGCGGGCTTCGTCGAGCGCCTTGTTCAGCAGCTTCGCGCCCTGCGGCATCTCGCCGCGGATGTAGAGGTAGGCGAGCTTCACGTCGTTCGCCCAGCAGGAGAGAATCATCCCCTCGATGAGCTGGTGCGGATCCTTGTGGATGATCTGCCGGTCCTTGAACGTGCCCGGCTCGGACTCGTCGGCGTTGCAGATGAGGTAGATGGGCTTGCCGCTGCGACGATCAACGAGCGACCACTTGATGCCGGCACTGAAACCCGCGCCGCCGCGACCGCGCAGGCCGGACGCTTTCACGTCCTCGCGCACCTGCTCCTGTGGAGACATCTTCTTGCCGTCGGGCAAATCCCGGGGCGCGAGGGCGAGCACCTTTTTGAGCGCGTCGTAGCCGCCGTGGCGGAGGTAGCACTCGAGGTCCGGCGTGTAACCGGGCTGGTCGGCGTGCTTGAGAATTAGACGGTGTTCCTGCGGCATGGTGGCTTGACTCTCAGTTTGAATTCCCTAGCTTCCACCCCGCTACGGACTGCCCGATGGTGTAATGGTAGCACAACAGTCTCTGAATCTGTTTGTCATGGTTCAAATCCATGTCGGGCAACCAAGTCTTCATTTCGACTTCCCCTTCGCGACGATTTCATCCGCCTGCGCGGGCGTGACCTTCGGCAGCAAATCCTCGTTCAGCAGCACCACCGGTGCGTTGCCGCAGTCGGCGAGGCACTCGACGAATTCCACGGTGAACTTCCCGTCCGGCGTGGTCTGGGGCGCGTGCTTGTGAGCGTCGAGGCCGAGCTTCGAGCAGAAGTGCGTGCGCAGCTCGCCGCTGCCGGCCAGCGCGCAACTCAAGGTGCGGCAGACCTTGATGTGCGTCTTGCCCAGCGGCTCCTGCCGGAACATCGGGTAGAACGTGACCAGCTCGAAGATGTTGATGGGTTGGAGGCCGAGCTTCCGCGCGGTCCACTCGACGGCGTCGCGCGAGATGTAGCCGAAGTGCTCCTGCAACGCGTGCAGCAGCATGAGCGACGCGCTCCGCTTCTGCGGGTAGTGCGTGACCAACTCGTCGAGCTGGGCTTCGAGGTTGGCGGGGATGACGAAGGTCATGCGGAGGTCTCCAGCAGCCACACACTCTTTTCCATGTCTCGGGAAACCCAATCGCGCAGTTCGGCCAACGCATGGTGCAGGGACACGCCAGCATCGGCACGGAACTTCGTGGGCAGGCAATTGTTGGTCGAGTTGAGTCGGGCCTCGCTCATGGCGTTGGGTTCGTTGAACAAGCTGCAGGTTTCTGAAGTTTGAATCGGACTACTTTTGATAGAAAAACCATGCACAAGTTGCGATGAGAATCATGGGCAAGACCCCGATCCACATTAGGATGAGACGCGCCAAATTCTGACTCTGTAGGAAGCCCGTAACAATCTTTGTGGCTACTGCGTTTGTAAGCGAGCCCGCCAAGTATGCCAGGACGATGACATACCATTTGGAATACTTGAAGCCCCACCAAACCATCGCCACGAGCCCCACCAAAACCAAGCAGGACACTGCGGAAATGAAGAGCTTCCCGCTGGGCTGTGAATACCAGAGCGGGACTGAGAAAGGATCTCCAATCGCCATTGTGCGGATGCCGTCGCACACTGACCCCCAGGCGATGAAGAAGGAGATGAGAATCAAGTAATCCATGCTCTCCAAGTTCATCGGTCACATTCTCCCATCACGAAATCAATCGAGCCGAGGATGCTCACCGCGTCGCTCATCATGTGGCCGGGCAGCACGTGCGGCAGGATGCTCAGGTTGCAGAAGGAGGGCGCGCGAATCTTCAGCCGATACGGCGTGCCGCCACCGCGCGAGTTGATGTAGAAGCCCAGCTCGCCCTTCGGATTCTCCGCGCCGAAATAGATTTCACCGGGCGGCGCGTTCACGCCCTGCGTCACCAGCATGAACTGGTGAATCAGCTCCTCCATGCTCGTGAGCACCTTGTCCTTCGCGGGCAAAATGATTTTGCCGTCGGGCACGTTGATGGGTTCCTTCGACTCGTTGTCACCGCCGCCGGGCAATTGGTCGAGGCACTGGCGGATGAGGCGGACGCTCTGGCGCATCTCTTCCATGCGGACGAGGTAGCGGTCGTAGCTGTCGCCGACCGAGCCGACGGGCACCTCGAAATCCAGCTCGCGATAGACGAGATACGGATGCGCCTTGCGCACGTCGTAATCCACGCCGCTGCCCCGCAGGTTCGGGCCGG
>JAYTIO010000220.1:0-1986 GCA_043731805.1 Pedosphaera sp.
CGTCGGCGCGCACGCGGACTCGGTGCGCGCGGGCGACTGGGTGAAGTCGGCGGACTGGTGCTACGCGCGTTTTCCGTTGCTGGAGCTGGACGGGCTGACGTTCGGCGTGGTGGGCTGGGGCCGCATCGGGCAGGCAACGGCGGAGATCGCGCGGGCGCTGGGCATGAAGATTATTGCCGCCAGCCGCTCGCCCAAGTCGCCGAAGGACGGTGTCGAGTTTGTGGACATGGACACGCTGTTCCGCCGCGCGGATGTGGTGAGCCTGCACTGCCCGCTCACGCCGGAGACAAAGAGTCTGGTGAACGCGGAGCGG
Organism: Pedosphaera sp.; assembly: GCA_043731805.1. Lineage (GTDB taxonomy): Bacteria > Verrucomicrobiota > Verrucomicrobiia > Limisphaerales > SXTU01 > SXTU01. The sequence goes on from JAYTIO010000220.1 coordinate 314, forward strand.
CTCGCGCTGATGAAGTCGACGGCTTTCCTACTGAACACCAGCCGTGGCCCGCTGCTGGACGAGGCCGCCGTGGCCACCGCGCTGAACAGCGGGCGCCTCGCCGCCGCCGGGCTGGATGTGCTCTCCGCTGAGCCGCCCAAGGCCGACAATCCGTTGCTCACGGCCAAGCACTGCCTCATCACGCCGCACCAGGCCTGGGCTGCGAAGGCTGCCCGCGCGCGGTTGATGGAGACGACCGTGGGGAACGTGAAGGCGTTCCTCGCTGGGGCCCCGCAGAATGTGGTGAACGCGTGAACCAGGGTAGCGCGGCTCGCCTGTCTGCCAACTGGAAGGACACGTCGGCCAGCTTCGCGAACAGACGGGGCGCTACTGGGTCACGGACGCGCGAGCTGTGCTGCTGGGCCTGAACCAGGGCAACGAGCAATCACTGGGTGACTGGAGCTTTCACGGTGGACACCTCGCCGCCGGGGAAGAAGGTGAAGCAGCCCGCGACGCGGTGAGGCGGGCCTGCCTGGTCGGAGCGCGCTTTCACTCGGTGAAGGGAGCGGGCCGGGGCGGGTTGCCCCGTGAAGGAAAAAGCCGGACGACGGGATGACCCGGCGTCCGGCGTGATTAGGGAAGGCGGGCGTCACATATCAGCGTAACGCGCGCGGAGCATAGCCGTGAATTTGGCCACTTTCATCTTCTCGCGCCTCTTGGCGCTGGGCTTGATGTAGCGGCGATGGTTGCGGACTTCCTTCAGCGTGCCTTCGCGGTCAATGCGCTTTTTCAACCGGCGCAACGCCTTTTCCACCGGCTCGCCTTTTTTGAGTTTAATTTCCGTCAAAACTATTTCACTTCCTTCCCAGTCTGCTGACCGGGGTTGGCTGGCTGGCTGCCAGTCCTGTCCGGTTCAGGGAGCGGCAGTCTAGGGATCGGCCCATTGCCGTCAATCGGCAAAAGCCGGCGGCGGTGGCTCGGGGCGCAGCTCCGTTTCTTGCAGGGCAGAGCCGGGGCGCGGTCCTCACCACCAGTTGAATAAGGCGGCTCCTCCTGCTCGTAATCTTAATGCTGTTCTTCGGGGGGACGAACCGAGCGGCATTAAGACTAGGATTAGGATTGCGAGCAAGCGTCCGAGGGGATCAGCTGCGCGAAACTGAGCTGCGTCCGGCACCACCCCGGCCAGCCGCGTTGCTTGACTTGCCCGCATACTTGCCAAACGCTCCTGCGCTGATGCAGCCGCCGGACAACATCCTCAAACACGTCGCCCTCGTGGGCGTCATCGCGGTGGTCGGCTACTTCAGCCTCTACGCGCTGGACACGCATCTGCGCGCCCGCAAAGGCCCGTGGGAAGTGACCTTCGCCGTGGAAACCAACGGCACGCCTTTCCTCCTCGTGAACCAGCCGGCGCTCGGCGTGCGTGACGTGAAGGTGCGCTTTACCGGCGAGCGCAGTCCGCTGACCAACGCGCCCGTGACGGTGCGGTTTACAGAGCCGAACACGCGGCCGGCGTTCGGGGAGCTGCGCTTCCAGGACGCGACCTACCTGCCCGGCACCGTGACCTTGCTGGCCTTCAACCACGAGGTGGAGTTCATCCAGCGCGGGCTGGTGCTGGATCGTCAAGAGCGCGCGTGGCAGCCGGGCTTGACGGTCGAGTTGTCGCCCACCAACCAGGCCCCGCCAGTGCGCACCCA
>JAYTIO010000221.1:0-2185 GCA_043731805.1 Pedosphaera sp.
CCCACCTTGTCCCGGCCCAGTTCATTTTGCTCCCGGTGAACGGTGGTTGCTCCTACACTCTGACCGCATGGCACTCATCGGCAAACGCAACTTGCTCTACGCCCTCCGGGATTCCGCCTCGGGCTTTTACCTCGATGGCGAAGAGTTGGGCGAAATCCTGCTGCCCCGCCGCTATTGCCCGCGCGGCCCGGCCCCCAGGGAGCGGATGGACGTGTTTGTTTACCGCGATTCTGAGGACCGGCTGGTGGCCACCACGGAACAGCCGTTCGCGACGGTGGGTGAGTTCGCCTTCCTCAAGGTCAAGGACGTGCATCATCAGGTCGGGGCGTTTCTGGACTGGGGGTTGTCCAAGGACTTGCTGTTGCCGTTCCGCGAGCAGGGCGTCCCGGTGCGGGCGGGTGACCATGTGGTGGTGGTCGTCTGCCTCGATGAGAAGACTAACCGCATCATCGCCAGCGCGCGGCTCAACCGGCATCTGAGCCGCACGCAGCCGCCGTATCACGCTGGCGAACCCGTCAGCTTCCTCATCACGGGGCGCACCCCGCTGGGTTACAACGCCATCGTCGAGAACGCGCACGGCGGCTTGCTCTACCACAACAACCTCGCCGCCCCGCTGGCGACGGGCGAGCGGCTCCACGGTTTCGTCCGCGCCGTAAGCCCGAGTGGCAAGATTGACCTGAGCCTCGATGCGTCGGGCTACCAGCGGGTGGCCGGGCTGACGGAGCAGATCGTGCAGGCGTTGGCGGGCAGCGGCGGGCGGCTGGACTTCGATGACGACAGTTCACCGGAAGCGATCCGGGACAACTTCGGCGTGAGTAAGAAGGCCTTCAAACAAGCGCTCGGAAAACTTTACCGGGACCGCCGCATCGCGTTCCTGAAGCCGGGCATTCAGTTGCTCGACAACTCCTCGTGGACGCCGGGAGCGGATGAGGAGGCTGGTTAAGTTCACTTCCTCCCAGGCATGAGCAAACCCCAGCGCATCCCCACCGACGGCGGGCCAAGCTTCGGGCACAACCCGTTCGCCACTCTGTCCAGCGCGGGGCTGCCGGCGGCTCCAGCCAGCTCGCCCACGGATCCCGCGCCCGCCCGCGCCGAACCGGTGAAGGCGGCGAAGAAGCATCGCGGCCGCGTGGACATCCTGCGGGTGAAGGCGGGGCGCGGCGGCAAGACCGTGACGGTGGTCCGGGGGTTTGTTGGCATCGGCCTGCCGGAAAAGGAGCAACTGGCGAAGGCCATACAAAAGTCCTGCGGCACCGGTGGCACCGTGAAGGATGGGCAGATTGAAATCCAAGGCGACCAGCGCGACGCGGTCGCCCGCATCCTGACGGAGGCGAACTTTCGCCCAGTGTTCGCCGGCGGTTGAAGGATTGCGGTGGTGCTCCGGCAAGTTGCCTCGTTCCTCTCCGTCGGGACGTTGCACAGAAGGGTTGACGCGGTGTTTGCGTTGCGCCGGAATGGCGTTGTGCCTAGGTTCGGGCGCGCACAAAAACCAACTCGTAACCACCATGAGCAACAACCTTCTCGCCAGCCTCAAGCAACACACCATCGTCGTCGCCGACACCGGCGACTTCGAGAGCATCCGCAAGTATCAGCCGCGCGACGCCACCACGAACCCCAGCCTGATCCTCAAGGCCGCGCAGATGCCGGAATACGCCGGCGTCATTGACCAGGCCCTCGCCGACGCGAAGCAGACGGCCTCCGGCAGCGCGCTGCTCGGCGCGGCGATGGACCAGATCGCCGTTGCGTTCGGCCTGGAGATTCTCAAGATTGTCCCCAACCGCGTCTCGACCGAGGTGGACGCGCGGCTGTCCTTCGACACCGTCGCCTCCGTCGCGAAGGCGCGGTCCCTCATCGCGCGCTACCAACAGGCGGGCATTGCCAAGGAGCGCGTGCTCATCAAGCTCGCCTCGACTTGGGAAGGCATCTGCGCCGCCAAGGAACTCAAGCAGGACGGCATCGCCTGCAACCTCACGCTGCTCTTCTCCTTCGCCCAAGCCGTCGCGTGCGCCGAGGCGGGCGTCCAGCTCATCTCGCCGTTCGTGGGCCGCATCCTCGACTGGCACAAGAAGAGCGCCGGCAAAGACTTCGTCGGCGCGGAAGACCCAGGCGTGGTTTCCGTCACGGCCATTTACAACTACTACAAGCGCCACGGCCACCAGACCGAGGTGATGGGCGCGAGTTTCCG
>JAYTIO010000222.1:0-8531 GCA_043731805.1 Pedosphaera sp.
CGTCCGGCTCGCGGAAGATGGCGAGGCTCGTGAGGCCCTGCGCCTTGTAGGCGGTGTGCAGCTCCTGGAAGTAAGGCAGCTCCTTGTCGCAGCCGAGGCAGCCGCAGGTGAGGCGCACCAGCACGGGGCCTTTGGCGGTGAGTTCGGCGAGGTTGATCTCTTTGCCGGTGGCGTCCTTGATGCGGAACTCCGGCGCGGGCTGGCCGATGGCGATCTTCTTGGGTTCATCCGCCTGGGCGAGGGCGAGGGTGGTGGCGAGGGCGAGGAGGAGGCTGGTTATTTTCATAGCAGATTGAGTCGTGTGAAAGCAGACCCGGCACCGGAAATGACTATTCAAGAAGAGATGGCCGATGGCCACTCGAAGCCCCGCGAATCCAAGTAGGACAGCGCGCGGCGGCAGTCCTAGGGCCGGTCAGAAAAGCGGCGCTGAAGCCGCCGCAGTCCAAACGCTGGCGCGTCTGCCCACGGCGGGGGCTCTCGCGAAGCGGGTGGACTACGGCGGCTTCAGCGCCGCTGTCGGATGCGTTCTTCGGCTTGAAATCTCCTTTCCGCAGCCGCGTGCGCTGTGGCTCAATCCGCCTCCGATGTTCGAGCTCCTCAAGACGGATTCACACAGCAAGGCGCGGCTGGGCCGCCTCACCACGCCACACGGCGTGATCGACACCCCGGTCTTCATGCCCGTGGGCACGCAGGCCAGCGTGAAGGCTTTGGACCCGCGCGAGCTGGTCGAGATGGGGACGCAAATCATTCTCGGCAACACCTACCATCTCAGCATCCGGCCTGGCATGGACATCATCCGCGCGGCGGGCGGTCTGCACGGCTTCATGAACTGGCAGCTCCCGATTCTCACCGACAGCGGCGGCTTCCAGGTCTTCAGCCTCGCCAAGATTCGCAAGGTCCGGGAGCACGGCGTCGAGTTCCGCTCGCACCTCGATGGCTCGAAGCTCTTCCTCGGCCCGAAGGAGGCGATGGAAATCCAGCGCTACCTCGGCTCCGACATCGCGATGATCTTCGACGAATGCCCGCCGCACGACGCGCCGGCGAAGGAGCAACTGCTCGCCGTCGAGCGGACCATCCGCTGGGCCAAGGAATGTCGCGATCAGCCCCGCGCGCCCGGCCAGCAAGTCTTCGGCATCGTGCAGGGCGGCAGCAACCCGGAGCTGCGCGAACAGTGCGCGAAGGCCATCACCGCGCTGGACTTCGACGGCTACGCCATCGGCGGCGTGAGCGTGGGCGAGCCGGAGCCGGAGATGATGAAGGCCGTGGAGCAAGCCGAGCCGTTCCTCCCCGCGCACAAGGCGCGCTACGCGATGGGCCTTGGCACCCCCGCGCAGCTCGTGGAGTTGGTCGCGCGCGGCGTGGATATGTTCGACTGCGTCCTGCCGACGCGCGTGGCGCGGGGCGGCACGGCGTTCACGCGCAAGGGCAGTTACGCCATCAAGGGCGGCGCGGTGAAGGCGGACTTCGGGCCGATTGAGGCCGGCTGCGATTGCTTCGCCTGCCAGCGCTTCTCCCGCGCTTACATTCGGCACTTGCTGAATGTGAACGAGATTCTCGGGCTGCGCATGGTGAGCGTCCACAATAGCCATCTCTACCTCGCCGTGATGGCGGACATCCGGCGGCATCTGGCGGCGGGGACGTTCGGCGAGTTCCGCCGGGAGTTCATCGCGGGCTACGTGCCGTCGCGCAAGGTGCTCGCGGCACGGGCTGGGGCCTGAAGGGATTGCCTCACGCGAAGGACACGCAGGGCGCCAAGGAATTTGCCCGCTGGCGCGCATCTCAGCCCGTCTTCTTTGCGCCCTCTGCGCCCTTTGCGTGAGGCGTTCCGGTATCAACTCCCGAACGCAAACAGGTGCCGACACTGGAGCAGGAAAACGAACAGCCACACGAGCCACACGCCGCCCCGGTAATACAGCCAGACCGTCACCGCGCTGTGGATCGCGCGGAAGCACACCAACCCCAGCGTCAAATCCCACGGAAGCGCCACGGGGACGCTGTGCAGCTTGAGCGCGAAGACCAGCAGGCCGAACAGCACCACGCCAACGCCCGCCACCTTCACGTTGGGCAGCAGCCGCACGCCGAACGCGAAGGGCGCGAAGCAGAGGAAGAGTTGTTCCAGCGCGAGGTTGAACAACACATACTCGGCGAACTGGCCAGGGTTCTGCGGGAAGTCCGTGGGTGCGAGTTGCCGCAGCGTGGGGTCGCCGCAGTGGAGCGAGATGGCCGCCCCGACCAGCCCCAGCGCCACCGTGAGGAGCCAGAGGTTCGGAGCGACGCGCTTCGGAAACACCTCGCGCTGCCCGTGCTTCTCGTGCCAGGCGAAGACCGCCGCCCACATCACGAACGCCGCCCAGCCGATGACTGCCGTGAGGAACCACACCGCGTCCTCACGCTGGGACCAGTGGGACAGGCGCGGGTAGCAGGCGACGGCCGAGAGCACGGCGGCGAGGGCCGCACGCAGGAGGACGGCGGGTTCGGTGAAGGAGCGCACGGGGGAAAGTGATTAGTCGTTAGTAATTAGTGGGGACTGTGCTCCACGCCTCACTAATCACTACTTACTAATTACTTTTCAGCACGCGCGCGCCCGGCACTTCGAGACGGCTACTTCAACCCGCCCTCGATCATCTTCTCGAAGTCACCCCGCGCGCCCTTGGTCAGCGCGGCGGGGCCGGTGAGGCGAACGAAGACGCTGCCCTCCTCGCCTTCGACGATGGCTCCGAGTAGCGCGTAGCCGGGCTTGGGCGTCGGGGCCGTGCCGGGCATGCCGCTCTTGTAGGTGCCCTCGGCGGTGACGTAGGTGACCTTCACTTTGCCGACGGTCTTCTCCTCGGTCTTCGCGTTGATTTGGTCGCGGCCCTCGATGAACTGGCCGAACCAGCGGTCCACGTTGGCCTTCGTGCCGCCACTCTGGGGGCCGAAGAAGAAGAACACGACCTCGCCCGGTTCCGGCGTGTCCTTGGCCATCACCTTGAGCTGGGCCTTGCGCATCTGCGAGGCGACCTCCACCCACTCCCACGTGCCGGGGCGCTTGAAGGTGAACTCACTGACCTTGAAGGTCTCGGGGCCGGCGGCGTGCAGCGTCGCGGCGAACCAGAGGGCGGACAGGCAGAGCAAGGCAGGGCGGAGCAATTTCATGCGCGCTCTGTTAGCGAAGGACAGACGGCAAGGCAAGCCCCAAGGCCGGACGTGCGCGAATCGAAGCAGCTGATTTGGAACCACGAAGCCACGAAGGACACGGAGGAAGAGTCAGGTCAGTCGGGCATCAAAGAGACCCTGTCGAACTCGCTTACCGCCGCTCTCCTTGGTATTGTTCGTGGCTTCGCAGTTCAAAGCTGAGTTGTCTGGCTCAAGCGAACTTCTAGTTGACCCTCCCCCGCTTTTCCCGGCTCAATGTCGCCGCTCTAACCCAACTCGCCGCATGGCCAACATCACCGCCGGGAGAGGCTCGTTCATGGCCGCCGCCGCGCAACTCGTGCGTCGGCTGGCGGCGCTGTTCTGGCTGGCTGGATTGTGGTTCCCGGCTGCCGCTGCGGAGCGCTTCGACGACATCTCCGTTTCCCCGCAGGTCTTCTTCCAAGGCCAGACCTACCACGGCTACGTCGAGATGCGCTTCGCGGTGGAGAACGCCTCCCCTGACCGCACGCGTAAGGTCACGCTCGCCACGCCGCACGTGGCGCACGGCTGGGGCAATAACCTCCGCCGCGTCGAGCGCACCGTCACCGTCAGCCCCGGCACCACGGCGAATGTCACGCTCTGGCAGCCGCCGCTCCTGCTCAACGGCGACAACCAGGTGGAAGTTTTCGTGGACGGCCGCTATCGCGGGGCCATCCCGCGCGGCGGGAACAACCAGCACATGCAGCGCAACGCCAGCATCCCCGGCGGCCCGCGCTCCGTGCTGGTGAGCCGCAGCCTGAACAGCGATGACTTGGACAAGGCCTTCCACGGGGGCGTGGTGGCGAAGGGACCGACCGTGCATTACTCAGCGGAGCAAGCCACGGGCGGGCCGAATGTCCCGCGTGGCACGGGCGGCGTCGTGTCCGCAGCGTGGTCTCCAGACAGCGTGGGTCGCGCCGTGCCAGAGTGGCTGGAGGTGGATTTCAAGCCGGCGCGCACAGGTGAAAAAGTCCTCCGCATCCACAAGCTCGCGTGGGACCAAGCGTTCAAAACTGTCGTGCTCAAGGGCACGGATGGAGCTGACCTCGCCACCATCACCGTCACGAACGGCTTCAACCGCAGCATAAATCTGAGCGTGCTGGAAATCCGCTTGCCCGGGCTGACCAATGCCATCCAAACCGTGCGCCTCAACGTGGACGCCTCTTCCGCCGGCGGGCAGGTGAGCGTGGACGCAGTGGAGCTGTTCGATGGCACGGCCAGCGCCTACGCATCGGACGCGCGGGCCAGCAGCACTTATGCGACACGGATGGGCAGTAGAACCTCCACCACGGCCTATCAAGGCCCGACCGTCCTGCGCAGCGAACTGGAGGCCAGCGGCTGGAGCGAGTCCTGGCTGGCGTTCACGCCGTTCGACCTCGTGGTGCTCTCCCGCACCGACCTCGCGGCGATGACGGCGGCGCAGCAGAACGCGCTGTGGAGCTATGTCGAGGCTGGCGGCGGCTTGGCGGTGCTGGGGCTGACGGAGCTGCCGAAGGCGTGGCAAAGCGCGGCGACGCGGAAGGGAACTCCCGATAAAAACAGCAGCGTGGCTTGGTTCACCGCCGGTTTCGGTCAATGCCTCTTAATCGAACCCGTCAGCATCACGTCCCTCTACCGCGTTCAGGTGGACGCCCTCCGCGACACCGCCCGCGAGTCCGGCCAGCCGTGGCAGTCCATGCCCACCGAAGGCAACGCCAACAACGAGTTCCCCGTCATCGAGGACGTGATGATTCCCGTGCGCGGCATCGTGTTCATCATGCTCGCGTTCATCCTCGTGGTCGGGCCGCTGAACATCTTCTTCTGCGCCCGCGCGAACCGCCGCACGGCGATGCTCTGGACCATCCCGCTCATTTCCTTCGTCACCTGCGCCATCGTCTTCGGCTACTCGCTCGCGAGCGAAGGGATCACGCCCAGCTCGCGCACCGAGGCCATCACCGTGCTGGACCAAACCTCGCACCGCGCCACGACGCTCGCCCGCCAAGCCTTCTACACCCCGCTCACGCCCGGCGGCGGTCTGCGCTACAGCCACGACACCGAGGTCACGCCGCTCGTGGACGTGAACCGCTACAACGGCGGCAACTCGCGCGAGCTGGAGCTGTCACAATCGCAGCACCTCACGCGCGGCTGGATCACGGCGCGCGTCCCGGCGCACTTCGCGCTGCGCAGGTCCGAGACCCGCCGCGAGCGCATCACGATGCAGAAGCTGCCGGATGGGCGCGTGACGGTGGTGAACGGCCTCGGCGCGGACATCCAGTCGCTCTGGCTGCGGGATGACAAAGGGCGCTTGTTCAAAGGTGAGGCGCTCAAGGCCGGACAAAACTTCGCGCTGACTTCGGACCCAACCATTCCGCAAAGCTCGGCCGTGAACAACCTGGCCGGGCTTTACCAAGGTTCATGGCCAGCGGCGCACGAGTCGCTCATCGGGGCACCTGGCAACTATCTCCGTCCCAACACCTACCTCGCCGTGCTAGCCGAAACCCCGTTCATCGAGAACGGCCTCGGCAAGCCCGGCAAGTCCCGCGCCCGCCAAACCATCATCGGCCTGCTCGCCCCGGAGGACGTGAAATGAAAGTTCAAGTTCGCGGACTTCACAAACGCTTCGGCAAGACCGTCGCCGTGGACAACTTCACGTTCTCCTTCGACAACGGCCACGTCTTCGGTTTCGTCGGGCCGAACGGCGCGGGCAAGACCACCACCATGCGCGTCATCGCCACGCTCGAGGAGCCGACCGATGGCGACGTGCTCATCAACGGCGTCTCCGTCCGCGAGGAGCCGGAGTATGCGCGCCGCTGCGTCGGCTACGTGCCCGACTCTCTCCCCGCGCACAACGACGTGACCGTCCACGAGTATCTGGATTTCTATGCGCGGGCCTACGGCTTGCAGGGCGCGAAGCGGCGCGAGGCAGTCGGCGCGGTGGAGGAATTCACCGGCGTCACCGGCATCCTCGACAAGCACCTCAAGGCGCTCTCCAAGGGCATGAAGCAGCGCGTCACGCTGGGCCGCGCGCTCATTCACAACCCCGACGTGCTCATCCTCGACGAGCCCGCGGCCGGCCTCGACCCGCGCGCGCGCGTCGAGCTGCGCGAGCTGCTCATGCTGCTGGCCACGCAGAACAAGGCCATCCTCATCAGCTCGCACATCCTCACGGAGCTGACGGAGATTTGTAACGGCGTGGTGATCGTTGAGCGCGGCAAGCTCTTGGAGTCCGGCACCGTGGCGGACGTGTTGAAGAAGAGCACGCCGCACCGGACTTTCTCCATCCGCGTGCTCGGCCCGACCTCCGCGCTCGTGAAGGAACTTTTGCAAACACCCCACGTCATCAACGCCCGCGAGGTCAGCGGCGAGGTGCTGCTGGAAGTGGAAGGCGACGAATCCGCCGGCTGCGAATTGCTCGCGACGCTGGTGGGCAAGGGCTTCAAGGTCGCCGAGTTCAAACAGAGCAAGGCGAACTTGGAGGACATTTTCATGAACGTCACGAAGGGAGGGGTCCAATGACCAAGGCCCAATTTCCAATTCCCAATGAATGCCCAATGCTCAATCCCCAATGGGCGAGCGGGCGGGCATTGTGCATTCGTCATTGGTCATTCATTGGGAATTGGTCATTGGAAATTGGACATTCATGAACTTCCCCACCCTCTCCAACTGGCGCACGTGGGAGCCGAATCCCATCGTCGTGAAGGAACTCCGCCAGGCCGTCCGCAGTTGGGCCGTCACGGGGATGCTGCTGCTGTTCCTCGTCGTCCTGTTCCTCGTCATCGTCTTCCACCTGCTGGGACAGAGCTTCCAGGTCAGTCCGAATCAAGCTCTGGGCCGCGACATCTTCCAGTTCTTCCTCCCGGTGTTGAGCCTCGTCGGCTTTGTGTTCATCCCGGTCTATGTCGGCGGACGGCTCACGGCGGAGCGGCAGGAGGGCAACGTGGACATGCTCTACATCACCACGCTGTCGCCCGCGCGCATCATCCGGGGCAAGCTCCTCTGCGGCATCTACCTGCTCGTCCTGTTCTTCAGCGTGTGCGCGCCGTTCATGGTGTTCACGAACCTCCTGCGCGGCATTGACCTGCCGACCGTCTTCGTGCTGCTGACCATCGCGTTCCTGCTGTCCGTGCTCTCGCTGCAAACCGCCATCTTCCTCTCGTGCCTGCCGGCGAGCAAAGGGCTGAAGCTGCTCGTCGGCCTGCCGGCGGGTGGTTTCATGATGAGCCTCGTGGGCATCATGACCGCGATGTCCATGGAGATGATGCGTGAAGGCATCGGCAGCCGGCTGGGGACGTGGGACTTTTGGGGGCCAGCCTTGAGCATGACCTTCATCGGCCTGCTGCTGTTTGGTTTCTTCCACCTCGCTGCCATCGCGCTCGTGTCGCCGCCCTCGGCGAACCGCGCCTTGCCGCTGCGGGCTTACGCCACCGGCGCCTGGTTCCTCACCTTCGTGGTCGCCGTGAGTTGGGGCGTCGGGTCGGTGACGCTCGGGCTGGCCACGGCGGTCCTGTCGGGCTCGCTCGAACCCATCGTGGTCTGGACCTGGTTCGTGACCGGCCTCCTCATCGCCGCGTTGCTCATCTCCGTGAGCGAGGGCGACGACCAAAGCGCCCGCATCCGCCGCACCATCCCCGAGTCCGGCAGCAAGCGCGCGCTGGCTTTCTTCTTCTACAGCGGCTCGGCAGGCGGACTGGCGTGGACGTTCCTGCTCGCGGTCGCCACGGCGCTCTGTGCGAGCCTGTTTCTGGATGTGAAGCTGCTCGACACGCTCTCGATGGCTTGGAGCGGGCGGACTGTCTCGGCTCGCGCCTTCGGCACGCCCTCGGGCGAGTTGGAAATGACGCAACTCACCCTCTTCCTCTATGCGCTGGCCTACTGTCTCTACGGCCTCTTCATCCACCGCCGTTTCCAGCCGCATCGCCCGGCCCTCTTCGCCGGCCTGTGCAGCATCGCGCTCCCCGCGCTCTGGGCCATCGTGCCGAACCTCGTGCTGTTCTTTCTCAACCAGCTCTCGTGGGACGCGCTGCAAGAACGCCAGCTCGGCAACCTCTTCAACGCCTTCGCCCTCAAAGACCGCACCTTCATGCTGGACCACCAGATGTGCGCCCTCGTGATGGTCGCCCTCGGCCTCGTGCTGAACCTCCGCTGGTTCCTCGCCCAACGCCGCGCCTTCGTGCCCCTCGTGCGCGTAGCCCCGGTCGCTCCCCCGCCCCTGCCATGAGCGGCTCCGTTTTCAACGCAAAGACGCAAGGGCGCAAAGACGCAAGGGGTTCAAGCGATGGATTCTCGACCTGGTGCTCGGTCATGGAGGCGACCGACTGGCAATTGATCAGTTCCCCTCCTTTGCGTCTCTGCGCCTTTGCGTCTTTGCGTTAAATCCCCATGCCCACGCCCCGCGAGCA
>JAYTIO010000223.1:0-7138 GCA_043731805.1 Pedosphaera sp.
CGCCTCGGCGGCAACTACAGCGCCTCGCCGACGTTTGCCGACGGGAAAATCTACGTCCACAACCGCGAGGGTCTGACCACGGTCATCAAGCCCGGCAAGCAGTTTGAAGTCCTGGAGAAGAACCAACTCCCCGGCAAAATCTTCGCCTCCCTCGCCGCCGTGGACCACGCGCTCTACCTGCGCACGGACACGGCGCTTTATCGCATCGAGAGCAAGCCGGCGAAACAAGCGGCGCGCTGACCTCGCTGACCTGTTTCACCCCAGCGGCCAGCTCGGCTTCACTTCCTCATCCAGCGAGGTCGGTGCGACGCCGTGCTGAAGCTTGCGCTCCGCGAGGATGCCCACCATCGCGGCGTTGTCGGTGCAGAGGGATTTGTCGGCGAGGCGGAGGATAAGACCGTCGCGGGCGCAGGCTTCGGCGAGCTGTTTCCTCAAGGCGCGATTGCAGGTGACGCCCCCCGACGCGGTCACGCACTGCACGCCCAGGCGCTTCGCGGCGCGCACGGTCTTCGTCACCAGCACGTCCACGATGGCGGCCCGCACGCTGGCGCACAGGTCGCGGACGCGCTCCGGGTCGTCGAGGATGAACGGCTGGTCGCGGAGGAAGTAGCGCACCGAGGTCTTCAGGCCGCTGAAGCTGAAGTCGTCGTGCAGCTCGCGAATCATCGGACGCGGGAAGTCGAACTCGTCCGGGTTGCCCTGCTCGGCGAGTGCGTCCAGCTCCGGGCCGCCGGGATAGGGCAGGCCCATGAGCTTGGCGGACTTGTCGAAGCACTCGCCCGCCGCGTCATCCACCGTGCAGCCGAGGAGGTGGTGCTTCAGTTCCGCCTCCACGAACACGAGCATCGTGTGCCCCCCGCTGACGATGAGGGAGACGTTGGGCTGGAAGCTGGCGAAGTCGGCGTAAAGGGCTTCTGGGTTCGGAGGTTTGGGTTCTAAGTTTCGAGCAACGGCAATCCACGGCGAGTAGAGGTGTGCCTCGTGGTGGTGGATGCCGAAGAAGGGTTTGCGCAGGGCGAAGGCCAGTGCCTGGGCGGCGCGGGAGCCAATCATGAGCGCCTGCGGCAGGCCGGGGCCAAGGGTCGCCGCGATGGCGTCGAGTTGCTGGGGCTGGACGTTCGCTCCCTCAAGCGCGGCAGTGGTGACCGGGATCAGGTTCCGCAGATGCTCGCGCGTTGCCAGCTCCGGCACGACGCCGCCGTATTCGGCGTGGAGCTTGATTTGCGAGGCGACGACGTTCGCCAGCACGCGGCCGTCGTGGATGACGGCGACGCTGGTTTCGTCGCAGGAGGATTCGAGGGCGAGGAGCACCGCGCTCTACTTCTGGGCCGGTTCAGCGGCTTGCGCCGCCACCTTGCCCACGGGCTTGCCCTGTTTGTCGTAGAGCAGGATGCCCTTGAGCATGTCGGTGGCGCGGTCGAACTGCGGGTCGCGGGCCTTCGTGACTTGCTGACGTTCCGTCTCGTCCAGCGCGTCGAGCGGAGCGCCGGAGCGCTTGATGGCGAGGAAGCGCTCCTCGTCGGCCGACATCGGCACGACGACGTCCGGGGTGATGCCCTTCTCGTGGATGACCTTGTGGCTGGGCGTGTAATACTTCGCGGTCGTGAGCCGTAGCGCGGAGCCGTCGGACAGCGGGAGGATGCTCTGCACGGAGCCTTTGCCGAAGCTCTGCTCGCCCAGCACCACGGCGCGCTTCAAGTCCTGCAGGCACCCCGCGACAATCTCGGAAGCACTCGCACTGCCGCCGTTCATGAGGATCACCATCGGCAACTGCGGGCGCGGGTTACGCCCCGACGCGGAGTATTTGGCGATGTCGGCAATCTGCCGCGCCTCGGTGGAGACAACGAGCTGGCCGCGCGGGAGGAACTTCTCGGACACCTTCACCGCCTGGTCCAGCAAGCCGCCGGGGTTGTCGCGCAGGTCGAGGATGAGACCCTTCATCCCCGCCTTCTCCATCTTCACCAACGAACTTTCCAGCTCGTCGGCGGTCTTCTCACCAAACTGCCGGAGCCGCACGTAGCCGATCTTGTTTTCATCCAGCGGGTATTCGCCACGGCCATTCTGGTCGCGCACGCTGGCGACCTTGATGACGTCGCGGGTGAGCTTCATTTCCGATTCCATCTCCGTCGCCGGGCGGAAGATGGTGATGGTCACATCGGTACCGGGCTTGCCGCGCAGCCGACGGACGGCATCGTCTATGTTGAACTTCTCCGTGGACTGGCCGTTGATCTTGATGATGCGGTCGCCGATGGTGATGCCGCCCCGGCTGGCGGGCGTGTCCTCCATCGTCTCGGAGACCGTGAGCGTCACGCCCTTCCCGCCGCTGTTCGTCCGCACGCCGATCACGATGCCCACGCCGCCGAACACGCCCTCGGTGTCCTTCCTCATGTCGTCATACTTGCGCGCCTCCATGAACTCGCTGTGCGGGTCCAACGAGCTAACCATGCCCCGCAGCGCCGCGTGGATGAGCTGCTGGTAGGAAATCTTCCCGCCGTCCACGTAGTTCTGCCGGATGGTTTCCAGCACGCGGGTGAACAGCTCGATGTTCTCGTAGGCATTTTCCTTGGCGGCGGTCTCGGCGTGCGAGAGGTAAAGCCGGGTGCCGAAGAGGAGGTTCAGGCCGAGCACGGCCACCAGCAGTCCGAGGAAGAAACGTCGTTTCATAAGTGCCATAATGGCGACGGTAGGAGCCGCCCAATTGCTTGGCAAGCGAGGGGTTCACCGGACGCCGAGGAGATGGACTAGCCGCCCAACTCAGCCGTTCATTCTTTTCAGGAGCAGCTCCAAATACGGCAAGTCCGCCGGCGAAGTCGCCTTCGGGTTCGGCTCCCGGCTCGCCCCCAACGCCACCGACTTTCAACTTGCGGCCCGCTCCGGCATCGCTTACCAACCCCGCCACCAATCCCCCATATGAGCGCCCGTATCAGCGTGAGCATCATCGAAGACGACCCCGACATGCGCGCCGTCTGGCGGCGCAAGCTCGCCCGCCTCCCGGACTTCACCGTGCTCGACGAGTTCGCCGATGCCGAGACCGCGCTGGCTCAACTCGGCCATGGCTGCCTCGTGCCGCACATCTTGATCGTGGACTATCATCTCGGCGAAGGCCACATGGACGGCATCACCTTCGTCCCGAAAATCAAACTGTTTTTCCCCGCGCTCTGTTGCCTCGTCATCACCGCCTACGACGAGCTCTCCGGCCTGCCCGCCGCCGCCGCGCGCGCCGGGGCCGCCGGCGTCATCTACAAATCCGAACCGCTCGCGCACTTGCCCGCCCGCCTTCACGCCGCCTACGCCGGCCAATTTCCCCTCTCCGCCAAAGCCGCCCAATATCTCTTCGCCGAGCTACAGCCCCACGCCCCCGCCGCCGCCCACGCCGACCTGCTCACCAAACGCGAAATCCAAGTGCTCCTCCTCTTGGACACCGGCAAAACCGCCAAGGAAATCGGCATCATCCTTGCCCTCTCGGAGGACACCATCGCCAGCTACCGCAAATCCGCCTTCAAGAAACTCGCCGTCCACAAACTCCCCGAAGCCCTCCACAAACTTCGCGCGGGGGGGGGGGGGAGAGATTTAAGTGAACCGGACTAAACCCGAACTCCGAAATGGATTCGCCACGATAGGGCAGCAAGAGCACAAAGCCAAGCGGGTGGCCGGAGAACGGACCGGAGAGAAAGTTTCCCGACCCCCGCCCTCCCTGGCCCGGCTCCTTTGTGGGCTTTGCGCCCTTTCGCGGCTCAACTTCGGAATTCGGGTTAAGATGAACCATCCCAACTGCGGGTTCAGGCAGCGAAACCGCAGCCCTGGCGGCGCGCAAATTTCCCCCTACTTATACCAACGCTGGGGGGAACCTGGTGGAACAGGACGCGCTGGCAGTCGGTAAGTTTTCTCCCTCACCCCGGCCCCCTCCCGCTGGGCGAGGGGGAAGCTTCGGCCGCGCCCGTGGCACCCGAACCGGTCAGCAAGTCGAAGGCCGGCCGCGCCAGCTCCCTCTCCCAGCGGGAGAGAACCCACGGCCCGAGGTCCGCGATTTCAGCCCCTGAACCTGATAGGGCCTTGCTGTGCAAGGCCTCGGTCGCCAAATGGACTGACGCGGCCGCGCACAGCGACGGCCCTACCAGGTTCCTGGGTAGGGCCGGGGGTGAGGGAGAGCGGCGATGAAGTCGTGGCCGCTCCGGGTTAGACCAGGCTATTACGAGGGATGGTATTACTGCCTCAGCCGCTCAATACCCCTGAAAAGGGGTATTGGCGACTTTCAAACTCATGGTAAGAATCTCACCGTCTCAAATGCACCCCGCGCCAACCGCCACTCCGCCCGCCCGGTTCACCCCGCGCGCCACTGGCATCCTGCGCCTGCCCTGCCCCGCGACCCGCTCCGCTGCCGCCCCCACTTTCCGCACTCGCAAAACGATGCTGGGCACCCACGAAGTCATTCCCTCAGCTCCCCCAATGACTTTACCGGTTCCCCAAGTCATCTTCTCAGCCCCCCAAGTCATGCTTGCGGCTGCCCCACTCATTTTGCGCACCCACCCAACTATTCTTCGCGCCCGCAAAACCACTCCGCGAGTCCGCCCACTCACTTTGGCAGCCGCAAAACTGACTTTGCCAACCCACCCAATGATTTTTGCAGCCCAAAAAATCAGTTCGCGCGCCGCAAAACCCGGGAAACCGCCCTTTAACGTTCCTGAAACGCTTCCAATTCCGGCCCCTGGCTTCCCAGTCCAAACACCTAAACCCCATCAACTATGAAATCCTACTGGCTCGCCAAAGACGACCCCGGCAAGCGCGACTGGGTCAACCACTTCGCCCCCACCCTGCTCCAGCAGGCCTCCACCGTGGGCGTGAGCACCGCCGAAGTCACCAGCGTCACCGCCGACGCCGCCTGGTTCGACTACATCGTCCGCGCGCAAGACGCCGCCGCCAGCTATGCCCAGCAATGGACCGCCTACCGTAACCTCGCCCGCAACGGCACCGCCACCGCCATGGGCCCCAAACCCGTCTTCCCCGACCTCGGCACCGCGCCCGACCCCGTGGCCCCAAACATCTTTGGCCGCATCACCCTCCTCGTCGGCCGCATCAAGAAACACCCCGGCTACAACCCCGCCATCGGCCAGTCCCTCGACATTATCGGCACCGAGCAGACCGTGGACACCACCACCGCGCAACCCACCCTCAAGCTCGAACTCCAAGCCGGCCAGCCCAACGTGAAATGGAAGAAAGGCAGCTTCGACGGCGTGGAAATCTGGGTGGACCGCGGCACCGGCACCGGCTTCGTCTTCCTGGCCATTGACACCGTCCCCGACTACTTGGACACCCACGCCCTGCCCGCCCCCGGCGCAACCGCCCTCTGGAAATACAAAGCCATCTACCGCCTGGCCGACGAACCAGTCGGCCTCTGGAGCAACGAGGTCAGCATCGCCGTGCGCGGATGAAACCCTATCCCCCAACCACCCGCAGCAAGAACGGGCCGTGGAGCGATCCCGTCAGTGCCACGATTCCGGGGTGAACCCGACCACCCCGGGCAAAGCTGAAAACAATCCCCATGCCACTAAATTCGCGACCCTCCCTCCGAACCCACCGAACTGTGGCCGCCTTCCTCTTGCTCGCCACCGGCCTGGCCAAGTTCATTGGCGTCAATCAATTTTGGGCTGAAGAGCCGACCTTTGATCCCGTGTTCATGCTGCCCACTCACTGGCTGATGATTCTGGTGGGGTTAACCGAGATCAGCACGGCGGTGTATTGTCTGCTCAATCGCAACGAAGGGCGGGCACATATGTTGATTGCGTGGTTGGGAGTGTGCTTCTTACTTTATCGGAGCGCCTTAGTGGTAGTCGGGGCCAACATTCGCTGCCCCTGTTTTGGCACCGTTATCAGCCGCCTGCCCATACACGGCATTTGGGTGGACACATTCCTATGGGTGGCCATCGGATATTTGCTCGCCGTTGGCCTTGCCCCGTTGGTGCCAATCCAAACCCCCGACCAAAAACCCATCATCACTTGAAACTCCTGAACCTGAATCGAACGAAAGCGAGCCATCTCGTAATGACCGTGCTGGTAATGAGCCTGGCATCTGCACTGGCAGAGAAGGAACCGTTGAAGGAAAAAATCAAACGGCAGTTGAGTGAGCCTCCAGTAGTCGAGAGTCTGGAATATGAACAAACCGTTTACGACCTTGACGCACCGCATCCAATCATCAGCCAACTGCACCAGTTCGCCCGGTGGAATTCGCCTACTGCCTATTACCTTCAGACCCTCAGCCAGAACGAATTGCCAGATATTTTTGATAGCAAGACGGCCGACCTATCAGGCAGGGATGGGACCATTTTCTGGAGCCGGAAGAAGCATATCTTGCAGCTCATGGATCAACGGCACAACTCTCCGGAATTGGCCAGCATCATTGTGGTGGGGCGGGAGTGCGAAGGGTTCCGCAATGTAATGTATCTCGGTGTCAAAGCCTTGGTGCCGGGCAGTGTGATCTGGAACGGGGATCAGTTCGAGACGTTGATTCCACGAGACAAAGCGCGATTCACCGGGAGCAGGAAGCTGCTGGGAAAGGTAGTAGAATCTTCCAAGCCAAACGAGCTTGCCATCCACTATACCTATGGCAATGACGGCCTGTTAATTTCAAAACTCGAATTCGATGAAAACCTGTTAGAGGCTCCGATTGTGTTCCCCAAGGCAGTCACCGTCTCGTGGCGGATCGGGAATATGCCGTTCGTCAAGGAATGCGAGTGGAAGATTAAGTCCGTGCAGTTTGGCTCAAAAGCGAGTGACTTGCTGAACCCAACGCGGTTTATCCCGACCAATTCAGGGTCGGCAACTCTGGTTCACTCGAATGGGTCGCTCTATTACGTCGGCCGAGACGGGCTGGACCGTATGCCAACGGTCGAGGAGCAAAATGGAGAGGCTTGGTATCAAAGATTCATCTCGGCATTGGCCGTCGGCCTGATGTTCGTAGGATTTCTCCTGCTGAAACGTGTTTTCAACCGGAGGATGACAGTAAACAACACACAAAAGCAAAACGCATGAAACTCGAAACCGCATTAGCAGTTTCTTGAAAAATGGGTGATTTCCACAGTTGTGACCTCCGTTTTGTGACTCGCCAGGCGCTTATGGCGGGGTGTCGGACTCGGTTTGCACC
>JAYTIO010000224.1:0-1948 GCA_043731805.1 Pedosphaera sp.
GACGGCGTCGGGGTCAATGTAGAGTTCGCGGCCCGATTCGAGGTCGCGGAAGAGCGCGGCCTTGGCGAAGTCGAAGCTGAGTTCCGCCGGGTCGAGCACTTGGAAGACGACGACTTCGTGGCCGCTGGCGGTGAGGGTGGCGAGGTTGCTTTCCAACGTGGCGATGGGCGCGAGGAGGTCGGTGAGCAGCACCATGAGGCCGCGCTTGCGGACGATTTCGACGATGCGCTTAAGCGGGGCGGCGAGGTCGGTGGCGGCGCCGCCGGGCGGTTTCTCCAGCGCGAGCATGAGGTGGCGGAGGTGGCCGGGGCGGTGGCGCGCGGGGAGGTATTCGCGGATTTGGTCGTCGAAGGTCAGCAGGCCGATGGCGTCGCCCTGTTGGTGGAGGAAGAAGGCGAGGGTAGCGGCGAGGGTGTTCGCGTAAGCGGCCTTCGAATAACCGCGCGAGCCGAAGTTCATCGAGCGGCTGTTGTCGGCGAGGACATGGCAGCGCAGGTTGGTCTCGTCCTCGAACTTCTTGATGAAGTAGCGGTCGCTGCGGGCGAAGAGCTTCCAGTCGAGATAGCGCGGGTCGTCGCCGGGCGTGTATTGGCGATACTCGGTGAACTCGACGGAGAAGCCGTGATAAGGGCTGCGGTGAATGCCGGTCCAGAAACCCTCGACCACGACGCGTGCCCGCATCTCCAGGCTGCGGATGGCCATGAGGGCCTGCGGGTCAATGAGCGAACCTCTCGCGTGGCCAACTTGGTCGGCGGGGGGAATCATTGCGGAGTCGAGGCGCGCACATGTTCAAGCAGCTTCGAGACGACCTTGTCCACCGTAACGCCGTCGGCCTCGGCGCGGTAGTTGATAAGGATGCGGTGGCGCAGGACGGGGGCGGCGAGGGCTTCGATGTCCTCGCGGGTGACGTGGGCGCGGCCGGCGAGCAGGGCGCGGGTCTTGCCGCCGAGCACGAGGAACTGCCCCGCACGCGTGCCGGCACCCCAGCTCACCCAGTTGTTGATGAAGTCGGGCGAGTTCTTCTGCTTCGGGCGCGAGGCCGATGCGAGGCGCACGGCGTAGCGGACGACTTCCTCGGCGATGGGCACCTTGCGCACGACTTCGTGGAAGCGCAGCACGTCCGCGCCGTAGAAGAGCTGCTCGATGACGGGCTTCAAGTTCGCCGTGGTCTGCTGGATGACCGCGACCTCATCGTCCTCGGGCAGGTAGTCCATCACGACATTGAACATGAAGCGGTCGAGCTGCGCCTCGGGCAGCGGGTAGGTGCCTTCCATCTCGATGGGGTTCTGCGTGGCGAGCACGAAGAACGGTTCGGGCAGCGCGTGCCGGTGGCCGGCGGCGGTGACTTGGTGTTCCTGCATCGCTTCGAGCAACGCGGCCTGCGTCTTGGGCGGCGTGCGGTTGATTTCGTCGGCGAGGACCATGTTCGCGAAGACCGGACCTTTCACGAACTGCATCTGCCGGCTATCAGCGTCCTGCTGGAGAATTTCCGTGCCCGTGATGTCGGCGGGCATGAGGTCCGGCGTAAACTGGATGCGGGAGAACTTAAGGTGGAAAATCTGCGCGATGGATTTGACGAGGAGAGTTTTCGCCAAGCCCGGTGCACCGGTGATGAGGCAATGCCCGCCGGACAGGAGCGCGATGAGAATCTGCTCGATGACCGCGCGCTGGCCGACAATGGCCTTGCCCAGCTCGCCATAGATTTTCCCGCGCGCGGCGAGGAGTTGCTCGACGACTTGCTGCTCGGTCGGTTCGGGGAGCGGTGGTGGAGCGGGGGCCTCGGCGGTTGCGGTGAGTTCGGTTGTTTGCATTTCAGTATCCACTGTTGTCCTTTGTTGTTTTGCCCGCGGATAACGCGGATGACGCGGATGGTCAGAGTTTGAAGTTGGGGATGGCTTGGGGTTCGATGATGCGTTTCTTGGTGAGGACGATGCGCTCGTATTCCACT
>JAYTIO010000225.1:0-2495 GCA_043731805.1 Pedosphaera sp.
GGGGCCGCCGCCGGACAGAGCCAGCGCGCGCTCAAACAGAACCGCGTCGTGGCCGTGGCCGACATCCGCACGATGTCCGTCATCGTCACGGCGTCGCCCGCGCTCATGGAGCAGATCACCGGGATGATTGCGCAGCTCGACGGTGACCCGTCGAAGCAGCAGAAGGTCTTCGTGATCCCGGTGGAGAACGCCGACCCGGCGCAGATGCAGCAGATTCTGCAAAGCCTCTTCCCCTCGCAGAACGGGCGCAGCGCAACGAGCAGCAGCCAGAACGGGCGCAGCGGTTTCGGCACCGGCACCACCACGCGCAACAACGGCGGCCAAAGCTCTACGGGCCGCAACAGCAGTCGCACCAGCGGCGGCACCAGCGGTGGTGGCACCGGCTTTGGCGGCGGCTCGCAACGCGGTAACTAAGCAACTTCTCAATGCTCCATCCTCGAACCTACACCCTGATGAAATCCTCCTTGCGGCAACGAATCGGACTCGGGCTTCTGGCCACGCTGACGGCGGCCACCGCCCACGCGCAGGTCAACCCCTTCGGCGGCGGTTTTGGCGGCGGCGGCACGGGCGGCGGCGGCAGCACGCGCTCGTCCCAGGCTGGCAGCGGCCAACCGCTCGGCGGCGCGGACATCTCCTTCGACCCAGAGACGCGCAGCATGATCGTCGTCACCGACGAGAAGACCTTGCTGGAGATGAAAAAGGTCATCGCCGGCCTGGACCGGCCGTCGCCGCAGGTGCTTATCAAAGTCATCTTTCTGGAAGCCACCTATAACAAGAACTCCGACATCGGCTTCTCCGGGGCTTATAGCCATAACCCCAACCCGGGCGGCAGCAGCGGCATCGCGGGGCAGGGTTTTGGCACGCCACTCATCTCGACCATTGCCGGCGCAGCCGGCTCGGGCGCGGGGATTTATTCCATCCTCGGCAACGATTTCCAAGTGACGCTCAGTGCGCTGGCCAAGGCCGGCAAGACGGAGATTCTCTCCCGCCCCTCCATCCTCGCGCGCAACAACCAGGCCGCCACCATCAGCCTCGGCCAGCAAGTCCCGCTCATCAGCGGCACGCGCTTCGACACCTTCGGCAACCAAATCAACACCATCACCTACCAGAGCGTCGGCGTGAACCTCAGCGTCACCCCGTTCATCTCCTCGGACGGCAACGTCGAGATGGTGGTCACGCCGGAAATCTCTTCGCTGGCCGACCGTTCCACTTGGGTCAACATCTCCAGCGGCGGCAGCAACGGCGCGGTCTTGGTCCCGGTCATCAACTCTCGCATCGCCACGACCACCGTCGTCGTGCCGGACGGCCAGACCGTCGTCATCGGCGGCCTGATGGAGAACACGCAGACCGACTCGGAGAGCAAGGTGCCCGTGCTCGGCGACATTCCGCTGCTGGGCAATCTGTTCAAGCGGAAGCAGAAGGAGAACGTGAAGCGCGAGCTGATGATCTTCCTGACGCCGACCATTGTGAAATCCCCCGCGCAACTGGCCGGCATGACGCAGACGGAAAAGGACAAACAGCAGATCGCCCCCAAGTCCTTCCCGCAGGCGGACCTCGACCGCTTCCTCGATGCCCAACCGGTCAAGCCCACGCCGCCCGCGCCCACACCCACCCCGGCGCCGAAATAACCTCGCCCCACCCGCCGCATGAGCCGCCACACCCGTCTAGCAGTCGGCCTGCTGGTGGCCGCTTGGGCGCTCATCGCCGCGTGGCAGGCCATGGAACACAGCCGCGTGGAAGCCGACGCGCGCGATGCGCTCATCCGCCGTTCGCGCGACATCACCGGGACGCTCGCCAAGTTCATCGAGTCCCAACGCCGCTTCGGCGTCGTCTCGCAGGAACGCATGGAGGTCGCCCTGGAAGCCCTCGTGACCTCTGGCGAGTTGCAGTCGCTGGCGCTGTTGAACCGACTCGGCGAAGTCGTCGCCTCCGCTGGTGCCCCCGTGGATCTCGACGCCAAGGGTTTGACCCACAGCAGCGTGCGCTGGGGCGCGCGGACCCTCACCGTGATCAACTCCGTGGACCTCGGCACCAACCTCGTCTCCGAGCTGGGCGAGACGAACCGCGCCCCCACCATCGTCCTGCCGCGCCGCGACACCAACGCGCCGCCGCGCGAAGAGTTCCGCTTCCCGCCGCGCCCGCCTGGCGACGTAGTGGGGCAATCGTCCCGACTGCCGCTTCTCCCCGGCGACACCAACGCGCCGTTGCCCACACTGACCGGCACGAATCCCGCCCTGACCAACTTGGTTTCCACCAACCGCGCCGAGCGCCGGGAAGCGCCGCGCCGCCCGCCCGGCGGCTGGTTTGGCCGCCCGCCGTGGATGAGTGAACTGG
This sequence comes from Pedosphaera sp., assembly GCA_043731805.1. Taxonomy (GTDB): domain Bacteria; phylum Verrucomicrobiota; class Verrucomicrobiia; order Limisphaerales; family SXTU01; genus SXTU01. The sequence continues at coordinate 2,335 of JAYTIO010000225.1, forward strand.
AGTTCAAGGCCATGACGGAGAAGCGCGGCTTGCACGGCTTCGTCATCACGCTCGCCACCGCCCCGCTCCTGCGCACCACCGAGGCGGACGGCTGGACGCGCCTGATGATCGTGAGCTTCGCTGGCGTGGCCGCGCTGGGCGTCGCGCTGGCCCTGCGCAAC
>JAYTIO010000226.1:0-1540 GCA_043731805.1 Pedosphaera sp.
AGGAGCTTCTGCACGAGCGCCTTCATCACGACGGGGTCGTCGTTGACGTGCTTGAGGAGGACGGACTGGTTGCCCAGCGGGATGCCGGCGTCGGCGAGGCGACCGAGGGCGTCGCGAACTTCGGTGGTCAGCTCGCGCGGGTGGTTCGTGTGGACGCTGATGAAGAGCGGGTGGAACTGCCGCAGCATCGCGCACAGCTCGGGCGTGATGCGTTGCGGGAGGAAGAGCGGGATGCGCGTGCCGATGCGGAGGAACTCGATGTGCTTGATGGCGCGCAGGCGGGTGAGGAGATACTCCAGCTTCTCGTCGCTGAAGAGCAGGGGGTCGCCGCCGGAGAGGAGCACGTCGCGGATTTCCGGGTGCGTGGCGATGTAATCAATCTGCCGGTCGAACTCGGGATGGAAGTCGTAACCGCTGGCGTTGCTCACCAACCGCGAGCGCGTGCAGTAGCGGCAGTAGGCCGCGCAACGGTCCGTGACGAGGAAGAGCACGCGGTCCGGGTAGCGGTGGACCAGGCCGGGCACTGGCGAGTGCGAGTCTTCGCCGCACGGGTCGGACATTTCCCAAGACGCGGTGTTCGCCTCCTCCAAGCGGGGAATCATCTGCTGGCGGATGGGGCAGTGCTCGTCGCTGGCGTCAATGAGGTTGAAGAAGTGCGGCGTGATAGCCATCGCCAGCTTGGTGCGGCAGAGGATGGCCCCGGCGCGTTCCGTGGGCGTGAGGGTGGGGAGGAACTTCTCCAACTGCTCGACGGTGGTGACTCGATTTTTGAGCTGCCACTTCCAGTCGTTCCACTCCGCGTCGGGCACGTGCGCCCACGGGCCGCGCCCGGCGGGGTGGAACTCTTTGAGTGTTTGGAGCCGCTGGTCTGAAGGGGGTTCCTCCCCGTCTGTCGCTACGAAGTCCCGTGACATGATGGGGCCGACTATAAAAGCCAAGGCCGGCGAGTCAAGTGAACCGCCCGCGCCCGTTGCCGCGCGAAAATTGCGCGACCGGCTGCGTCCGTCCCAAATCCTTGGGCTCTCCGACCGGCCATTTGAACACCATCCCAAGAATACCTCTCGCCCCCAGTCCTTTCTCTGTTACTCTCCGCGAGTCGTTTCGACAATCGCATGACACCCAAACTGTTTTCCGAGCTCGGCCTGTCCCCCGAACTCCTCAAGGCCATAGCCAAACTCGGCTTCGAGCAAGCCGCGCCCATTCAGGCTGCCGCCATCCCCGTTTTGATGGCCGGCAAGGACGTCGTCGGCCAGTCCCAGACCGGCTCTGGCAAGACCGCCGCCTTCGCCATCCCGGCCATTGAGAAAACCGACCCCCAGCTCCGCGCCGTCCAAGTCCTCATCCTCTGCCCCACCCGCGAGCTCGCCGTCCAGGTCTGCGAGGAAGTCCACAAACTTGCCTTCTTCAAGCGCGGCATCCACGCCCTCCCCATCTACGGCGGCCAATCCTACGACCGCCAGCTCATCGGCCTCCGCCAAGGCGCGCAGATTGTCATCGGCACCCCCGGCCGCGTCATGGACCACATGGAGCGCGGCACCCT
>JAYTIO010000227.1:0-3938 GCA_043731805.1 Pedosphaera sp.
GCGCGCGACATCGGGTAGCTCTGATAGACCTCGTTGCAGACGCGCGCGAGGTTCGCACCTTGGCGCACGAGATCGGCGGCGACGTGGTAGGTGCCGGGCGTGGTGTTCGGGTAGCTGAAGCTGCCGGTGTCGGTGGAGACAGCGGTGAAGAGGCAGTCAGCAATGGCGGGCGTGACGGGCCAGCCGGCGTGCTTGAGGAGTTCGTAAATCAATTCGCCGGTGGCGGGCACGCGGGCGGAGACCCAGTTGAGCTTGGCGTAACGGGTGTTGCTCTCGTGGTGGTCAATGTTGATGAAGTCGCGCGGGTCGCCGATGGCTTTGCCGACGGTGCCGAGGCGCTCGAAGCTGGCGCAGTCGGTGGCGATGACGAGGTCGAACTTCTGGCCGGACTCGGGCTTCTTCACGAAGCCAGCGGGGACCATGAAGCGGAGTTTTGCCGGGACGGCGTCCTGGTTCCAGACGATGACTTGCTTGCCGGAGTTTTGCAGCGCGAGGGCGAGTCCGACTTGGGAGCCGATGCAGTCACCGTCGGGGCGGACGTGGCCGACGACGCAGATGGTCTTCGCGCGCCGGATGGCGGTGAGGATTTCGTCGAGGATGTGGGTGTGGTCGGTCACGGGGGCGGAGGTCAGAAGGTAGGAGTCAGCCGGGCGAAAGGAAACGGTGCTTGCTGAGGTGGGTTCATTGCTTCGGCGGATCCTGTTGCTCCAACTCGTCGAGGATGGAAAGGATGCGGTTGCCGCGCTCGACGCTTTCATCGAGGTGGAACTGAATCTTCGGGGTGAAGCGCAGGATGATGGAGCGGCCTAGCTCGAATTGGATTTGGCCGCGGTTGCCGTTGAGCTGGTTCATCGCACGCTTCTTGGCCTCGGCCTTGCCCACGACGCCGATGTAAACGTCCGCTTCCTTCAAGTCAGGCGTGACGGTCACATCGGAGACGGTGATGAGGCCGTTGTCACCGCCGGGCGGGAAGTCGCGGCGGATGATTTCGCCGAGAGTGCGTTTGAGCATCTCCCGCACGCGTTCGAGTCGGACTGTCATGGGGAACTAACTTTTAGCCACAGATGAACACAGATAGAAACGCGGCTGGCGCTCGCTGCCGACACGGTTTGCATCCGTGTTCATCTCTGTTCCATCGGTAGCTGAAATCACAGCGCCTGCTTGAGCTTCTCGACGGAGTAGCACTCGATGGCGTCACCGAGTTGGAACTCGTTGAAGCCGTCGATGCGGATACCGCACTCGAGGCCGGAGCGGACTTCGTTGACCTCGTCCTGGAAGCGGCGCAGCGAGAGGGTGACGCCTTCGTAGAGGAGGTTCTTCTTCCGCATGACGCGGACCTTGCCCTTGACGATGCGACCGAGGGTGACGGAACAGCCGGCGACGGCACCGCCCTTGGACAGCTCGAAGATTTGGCGGACCTCGGCGCTGCCGACGACGACATCCTTGAGGGTAGGCGGGAGCAGGCCAGCCATGGCTTCCTTCACCTCATCAATGAGTTCGTAGATGATGGCGTAGAGCTTGATCTGGACGGCGAACTGTTTGGCCTTCTCGTTGGTGCCGGAGTCGATGCGCGTGTGGAAACCGAGGATGACGCACTTGGAAGCGCCGGCGAGGTCCACGTCGGATTCGGTGACGGTGCCGACGGCGTGGTGGACGATGTCGAGCGCGACCTTGTTGGTCTCGATCTTCTTGAGCGCCTCGACGATGGCCTCGACGGAGCCCTGGGTGTCGGCTTTGACGACGACCTTGAGGGTGAGTTGCTGGTTCTCGGCAATCTTGGCGAAGAGGTTCTCCAAGGTGACGCGCGGGCGGCGGTCTTCGGCGTCGGCGGCTTTTTCAGCCAAGGCACGTTCCTCGGCAATGTCGCGGGCGGCGCGTTCGTTATCGACGACGACGAACTCGAGGCCGGCCTCGGGCACGCCGTTGAGGCCGAGCACGCGCACGGCGACGGACGGGGTGGCGACCTTGAGGCGTTCGCCTTCTTCGTTGATGAGGGCGCGGACGCGGCCGTAGTGACGGCCGCACAGGATGACGTCGCCCACCTTGAGCGTGCCTTTGCGGACGAGGACGGTGGCGGTGGGGCCGCCGGCTTGGAGGCCGGACTCGATGACGTTGCCTTTGGCTTTGCGGTCGGGGTTGGCCTTGAGTTCTTGCAGGTCCGTCTGGAAAACAATCATCTCCAGCAGCTTGTCGATGCCCTGCTTGGTCACGGCGGAGCAGTCCACGAAGAGCGTGGTGCCGCCCCATTCGTCGGGGGTCAGGCCCTTCTCCTGGAGCTGCTGGCGGACCCGGAGCGGGTTCGCGTTCGGGTGGTCGCACTTGTTGACGGCGACGAGGATGGGGACTTTCGCGGCGAGGGCGTGGGAGAGGGCTTCGAGGGTCTGCGGCATGACGCCGTCGTTGGCGGCGACGACGAGGACGACGAGGTCGGTGACGTTCGCGCCGCGGGCGCGCATGGCGGAGAAGGCGGCGTGGCCGGGGGTGTCGAGAAAGGTGATTTGCGCCTGCTCGCCCTTCTTCTCCGGGTGCGGAACGGTGATGGTGTAGGCGCCGATGTGCTGGGTGATGCCGCCGGATTCACCAGCGGCGACGTTGGCCTTGCGGATGACGTCGAGGAGCGAGGTTTTGCCGTGGTCCACATGGCCCATGATGGTGACGACGGGGGGGCGGGTCTTCAGGTCCTCGGGCTTGTCGTCCACGATGTCGGCCTCGGTTTTCTTCGGGACGGCGTGGACGTGGCCTTCCCCCTTGGCGCGTTTCTCGACCTCGAATTTGAAGCCGTGCTTGGCGCAGAGCTTGATGGCCACGGTTTCGTCAACGGCCTGGTTGACGTTGGCAAAGATGCCCATCTGCATCAGGTCGGCGATGAGCTGGAAGGGCTTGCGGCGCATCTGTTCCGCAAGGTCGCGGACGACGATGGGCGGCTTCATCATGATGACCTGCGCGCTGGCGGGGAGGGCGGAGCGCGGGTCAACGGGCTTGGGCGGGGGCGGGGGAATGGCCGGGCCGCGCGACTGCTGGCCGTAGCCGGGGCGGCCACCTTGGGAGCCACCGCGATTGTCGCCGGGGCGGTTGCCTTGGAAGCCACGGTTGTCGCCGGGTCGGGCACCTTGGGGCGGGCCGCCGGGGCGGTTGCCTTGCGGCGGGCCGGCGGGGGCGCGGCGATCGTCACGACCGGGTTCGGGGCGGCGGGCTCCGAATTTGGAAAGGTCAATGCGGCCTACCAACTGACCGGTCGTGGGCTTGGGGGGCACGACGGGCACCGGCGGCGGGGCCGGAACCACAACCGGCGCGGCCGGAACCATCGGCGCGGCCGGGAGCACAGCGGGTGCGGGAACCACGGGGGCAGGTTGCGCCTCTACCACCGGCGCGGCCGACGCAGGGGAGCGCTCCACCGGCAGGGCGGCGGCCGGCTCGACGGGCAGTGGCAGAGGGGACGGGGCTGGTTCGGGCGCGGGCGGCGGTTCCGGCTCCGGGGCGGTGATGAGGACGACGGGGGCGGGGGCCTCGATGACCGGCGCGGGCGCGGCGGGCTTCAATGGCCCGAGCTTCTCCTCGAGGAACTCGGCGGTGATCTTGTCGAGGGAGCTGGAGGGAACCTTGGCTTCCTTGATGCCCAGATCTTTGGCGAAGGCGAGGACCTGCTTGCTCTCCATGCCGAGCTTCTTGGCGATGTCGTAAATGCGAACGGGCATAAAAACTTGCACGCCCGGGAGGCCGACCTCGCGGGCGCGCTCAATCAATCAATCAAACTACGCAAGGGCACCAGCCAGTGAACCAAGCTTGGCGGCTTCCTTGATGGCGGCCAGCACCTCACCGGCGTGCTCGCCAATTGAGGGAATCTCTTTCAAATCGGCTTCCTCGGCCTGCGTCACGACGTCTTCGAGGGCGTGGAAACCGGTGTTCACCAGCGCCTCGGCCATCTCGCGGCTCACGCC
>JAYTIO010000228.1:0-3910 GCA_043731805.1 Pedosphaera sp.
AAGGAACAACCCCATGAGCCAATTCGCTCTACCCATCGCGGAACTCAAACCCGCCCTCGCCGGCCTCGGCAAAGTCATCGCCAAGCGCTGCACCCTGCCCGTGCTCGGCAACATCCGAATCGAACGCACCAAGGACGGCTGGATCGCCCTCAGCGGGACGGATCTCGATCATTACATCACCGTCCGCCTGGAACAACCGGGTGCCGGCGAACCCGCTGCCCTGCTCGTCCCCTACGACGAACTGCTCAAGACCTGCAAGGCCTGCGGCAACGGCGAGGAGATCCTCGTCGAGCGCACCGGCAAGATCACTGCCGCGATCCGCTACCGCATCGGAGCGCAGTTCGTGGAAACCAAAGTCGAATCGCTGCCGGTCGATGAATTCCCGGAGATCCCACGGATCAAGGGCGAAGCCATCGCGCTGCCCGATTCGCTGCGCGCTTCGATCCACGAGGCGCTGCAATGCGCCAGCACGGACGAAACGAGGATCATCCTCAATGGTGCCTACATCGACGTGTCGAAACCCGATGCCAATTACGTCGTCGGCACCGACGGGCGGCATCTCTACAGCAGCAACTCGTTCGCCCTCCCGCTGGCGCAATCCCTCCTCATCCCGGCCCACCGGTTTCTGGAATGGAAGCAGTTCAGTGCCGACGGCGAATGGCAGCTCAAGGTGGGTGTCCCGGAGCACAAGGATGCCGTCGCTCCATTCCAGATCAGCAGCCGGCGCTGGCGCTTCATCAGCCGCCAGATCGAAGGCAACTATCCCAACTGGCGGCAGGTTGCGCCGGGTCAGGGCAGTTACGCCACGACCGTCGAGTTGGAAACCGGCGTCGAGGAAATCCTCCAGACCATCGGGCGCATGCCCTGCGACGACGCGATCAATTACGCCATCGGGCTGGAGGGCAAGGACGGCAAGTTCGCGCTCCTTGGCCGCTCGCCCGGTGCCGAGGATTACACACGCATCGAAGTCACGGGCGTGAAAGCCCAGGGCAGTGACATGCGGATCTTCCTCAACCGGAACTTCCTCACCAAGGCGCTGCAATTCGGGCTCACCACGGTCGAGACCATCGATGCGCTCTCGCCGCTGCGCTTCAGCAACGGCGGCCGGCAGATGATCGTCATGCCCACGCGGCCCAATCCCGCGCCGACGGCAACGCCCCAACCCACACCGACCCCGGCCGCCCAAAACGAGCCGCAACCACAGCCGGAGCCAACGGCCCCGGAACAACCCGAAGAAAGGAAAACCACCATGCCCGAGAAAACCAACGGCAACACCACCGGAGCCCCGCGCTCCAACACCAACGCGGCAACGCCGCCCGCGCTCGAAACTGCCCTGGCGCAGATCGAAGTCGTGCGCGGCGATTGCCGCAACGCCATCGCCGGCCTCAACAAACTCGCCGAGGCGCTCAAGCAGGCGCAGCGCGAGAGCAAGACCAGCGACAAAGAGATTGCGTCCGTGCGGCAGACCCTCCGCTCGCTCCAGAGCGTCCGCATCTAGCCCCGAAAGTAGAAACGCGAAGTCCGCACACGAAGCCCGGGTCGGATGGGCGCAAGCCTGTCCGGCCCGGCTTCGTTTAAGGGCTGCCAACTCATTGTCAATAACCCGCGCGGGAGATTCCTCCCGTGCATCAACGGAAAGGAAACCCCATGGCCGATTACTTCACCAACTTCAGCCTGCTCATGGCGCTGCCCAGCGCGGAGGCGCAGCAATACGCCGACGATCTCTCGCAGCAGGCCTTCTACATTCACATGGGCGACGAGCCTATGCCCGACGACTTTCCACCGTCCTTGAAGGACGTCGTGGAGGACTGGCAATTCGAGACGGTGGCCAATCATCCGTCCGACGGGCCGGGACTATGGCTGCACTCCACCGATGGCGGCGTCGATGCCGTCTGCGCCTTCATCCAGCATCTCCTGGAACGATTCGATCCCGCGGGACGAGTCAGCCTGGAATGGTCGAACGACTGCTCCAAGCCGCGGGTGGATGCCTTCGGCGGAGGGGCCGCGCTCATCACCGCGCGGAAGATCAAAAGCATCAGCACCGGACAATGGCTGGACCGTCAGATCGCCCGACTGCCCAAACCGCCACCTGCGATGACACCATGACATCCATCACTCTTCACGGGCTGTCGCTGCAATTTGACGCAGGGCAGATCACGCACGGCGGCGAGGACGATCAAGCACGCCGCGCCGTGGAACTCATCAATCTGGCCTTGCAGCGAGTGCCCTTTGGCCTCGGTGCCCAGCTCATCGCCCACGCCGCCGACGTCCTGCCGGAGCTTGCGGATTTCCTGCAAGCGGCCAGCGAAGCGGTCGGGAACTGCGAGGAATCCCTTGAGGGACTCATCGGGCTTCGCGGCTGGCTGGAAGAGCGACTCCCGCGACTCATGAACCGCGCCAGCGTCCTCCAACTATGAAACTGCGCGTCAAACCCAACGACGGAACCGGGCTCTGGGAGATCCACGATGAAAGCGGATTCCTCTGCCAGCTCGAAAGCGAATCCACCGCGGCCCTCATCGTCCACGCCGTCAACGTCCTCCCGGACGCGACTGCGGCGTTGGAACTGGCCGAGTCCGCCGTCCGATACCACCACGCCCGCGAAGGCTGCCCCGTGACTCTGCAAACCGTCCGCGCAGCCATCAGGAAAGCCCAACACATCAACCCGCCGCCGGCCCTTCGCCCGCGGCCAAAAAAGAAAGGAACCATCCCATGAACAATCTGCTCGACGTCCTCACCCGCGAGGGCGTGCTCATCAACGTCAGCGTGCGCTACTGGCGCGGCTGCAAAAAACTCCGGCCCGAGGATCTCGGGCTGAAAGCAGACGCCGTGTCCGACCGCCTCATCAGCCTGGGCCACAAGCGGCTCCTGCCCAAATCCGCCACCGCCGACCTGGCGCTCATCGAGGGCCGCGCCCATGCGCTCATCGACACCAATACGTTTCCGTTCCTCAACGGACTCGGCCACTTCCTGCCCAACGCGCGGCTGGCGGACACCACCGAAAAACTGCGCACCCTCGAAGCCGAATTTTGGCTCGCGAAGGAAGACTTCGTCGCACACTACGCCCGGCACCGCCAGAGCGCCATGGAGGAATGGCAGACGGCAGCCGCGAAGCTCGTGCCGGACCCGGCGCAACTTGTCGCCACCATCGCCAGTGCCTTCCCGCTCGCGCTGGAAAAGCACTTCGGTTTCGACACCACGCTGTTTCAAATCGCGGTGCCCGACGGGATCACCGCCGATCTCATCACGCTGGCCGAACAGCAGCAGATCGTGGCCGCCCGGCAGCAGGCCGCGCAGCAAGCCGGGGTGAAGATCCGCGGCGACGTGGAGAACTTCGTCGCGGATTGCGTGGCCACTTTGCGCGAGCAAACCGCGACGCTGTGCGAGGAAATGCTCGCGAGCATCAGCGACGGGAAGACCGATGGCGTGCATCAGAAAACGCTCAACCGGCTGACCCGCTTTATTGATCAATTCCGCCAAATGAACTTCGCCAACGATGCGGAGATGGAGGCGCAGTTGAACAAGGTCCGCGGCGAGCTGCTTACCCGCACGGCCGCGGAATACCGGGACAGCCGATCGGCCCAGCGCTCCTTGCGCGAGGGGCTGAGTGCGCTGGCCGGCAAAGCCCGCGAGCTGGCCCAGGCCGATGCCCGCGAACTCGTGCAGCAGTTCGGCCAGCTTGGGAACCGCCGCTTCCATCTCGCGGCATGAGCGGCGCGGCCATTGCAAAATGCTGGACGTTCGCCTCCTCCAAAGGTGGCGGACGTTACCAGACCCTGCTCTACGCCGACGGCTCGACGAGTTGCGACTGTTTCGGCTGGTGCCGGCGCGTGGCGGCCGACGGCTCGCGCAGTTGCAAGCACACCCGCTCCGTCCTGATGGGCACCGCCGACCGCGAATGCCTGAGCATGCA
>JAYTIO010000229.1:0-1558 GCA_043731805.1 Pedosphaera sp.
CCAATGCCGGGTAGTATGCGCCGCGTCAGTGGATGCTCGACCAGAAGCACGACTGCCACGGCAGCAGCGTCGTGATGAACGAGGTCATCAAGCGCACGATGCTCGCGCGCGGCCAAGCCTGGACGACCGACCTCTGCCCGCTGCACTGGCGGCCCGTCCCGCAGCTCCTCCGGCCCGAAGACCGCACGGCGATGGAGGCGACCTACCTCGACATCCGCAACCACATCGGCATCCAGATGGAGCGCCGCTTGAGCAAGCGGGACGGCCAGGTCAGACACGGGGGCCGAACTTGAGCGGGGAGGAGCTGCGCTACCTCCAAGCCGGAACGCGCAGGTGGTTTTGCCGCGAAAGGGCACCGAGAGCACAAAGGGAGGCAAACCAGCCTGGCAACCACTTCAACGCAAGGGGCGCAGTTCAGTGGCAGGGGAACGGACAGACAACTCAATCTCACTGCGCTCTTTGTGCCCTTTCTCGGCAAAACCCGTCGCGACTTTCGGGGGCAGAACCTAGCTTGGGGTCAGTCCCACCAAGCAGCGCGCGGCGAACAGGCGCGGGCAGACGGAGAGCACTTCATCCACCTTCCGCAATGCGCCGAGCATCCCGGCCGGATACATCGCCGGCTTGCTGAACCCGCCGCACAGCACGTAGTGAAACGCGGAGAAGGCCTCGCGATGAAACACGTTCCAGCCCGCTGGCCACCCGGCGCCTTCGGCCCGGAAGAACAGCCGCGTGGCGTTGCCTTGGGCCGCGTAGTAGTCGCGCGGACGCGGCAGCTCGGTGGCGTGGTTGATCGGCGCGTTGATCGCCACCGGCTCGTGATGGAGCAGCCCATAGACCGGCCAGCTCGCCAGGCTGATGTAAGGGTCGAAGACGATGACGCGCCCCTGCGGTTGCAAGGCCCGCCGCGCCTCGCGGAAGAACGCGGCCGGCGCGCGCAGGTGGTGGAACACGTCGAAGAGAATCAGGTGCGACAGGCTCCCGTCCGCGAACGGCAGTTCGTAGCCATCGCACACCACGTCGAGCCACGGGTTGGGGAAGAGGTCGGTGGAGATGGACTGTGGCAGGCGCGACTTGAGATTCCCCACGCCCGAGCCGATCTCGACGATGCGCCCCGGCAGTGACGTATCAATCTGCGCGACGATGCGTTCGTAGAATCCAGCGTAAATCTCGCGCAGCAGCGGCTTGCCCTGCCACGCCCGCAGGTTGGCCTCGATCTCAATCTGGTGTTGCTCCAGGGCGATGCTCATGGGGTGGCCGCCAGGCGGCGCGTGACTTCGTCGGCCACGCGGGTGGCCGGGAGGGCGCGCAGGCATTCCATCGGCTCGGCCCAATGGCAGCGGCTCTTCAGGCAGGGGGCGCACGGGAGCGGGTGCCGGAGCGCGAAGTCCACTTGTCCGTAAGGGCCGGTCTGGTCGGGCCGCGTCGGGCCGAAGAGGGAAACGACCGGGCGACGCAGCGCGGCGGCGAGGTGCATGGGGCCGGTGTCGTTGGTCACCAGCAGCTCGCAACGGCGGAGGAGTTCGATGAGTTCCGGCAGCGTGGTGCGCCCGGCGAAGTT
>JAYTIO010000230.1:0-6093 GCA_043731805.1 Pedosphaera sp.
CCGTAGAGGAGATGGTTCAGCGCCTCGCGATGCTTCGCGCTGTAGAACAGGAGCCGCGGGTTCGGGTTGATGTTGAACGGCGGCTCGCGGAGTCCGTAATAGTTCAGATACACGCTTTGAGCGGAGTGTTACGCGAAGGGGAGGCGACAGGAAAGCCCAGAAATCAGCCCGCGGTTTCCGGGGCGGCGGAGAACCGCTGCCGGAACGAGGCGGGCGGCGCTTTTCCCGAAATACTGCTTGTCGGCCCGGCGGCGGACAGGTAGCCATTCCCCATGTCCAAAACATATTTCCTCCCACTGTCCTCGTCCGCCGCTGCCGTGACCCGGCGCGACTTCATCAACCGCTCGCTGCTCGCCTCGGCGATTGCCGCCGCCAGCGCCCCGCCCTTGCTGCGCGGCCAGAACCTCAACAACAAGGTGGACGTCGCCGTCGTCGGCGCGGGTGGCAAGGGCGCGAGCGACACCGACGAATGCGCCAAGGGCGGCGCGAACATCGTCGCGCTCTGCGACGTGGACCAAAAGACGCTCGACGGTCGGCTGGCAAAATACCCCGGCGCGAAAGGCTTCCGTGACTTCCGCAAGATGTATGAGCAGCTCGGCAAGAGCTTCGACGCCGTCATCGTCTCCACGCCCGACCACGTCCACGCGCCCGCCGCGAGCCTCGCCATGAAGATGGGCAAGCACGCCTACGTGCAGAAGCCCCTCACGCACTCCGTCGCCGAGGCCCGCCACCTGCGCCTGCTCGCCGCCGAGAAGAAGGTCGTCACCCAGATGGGCAACCAGGGCAGCGCCGGCGACGGCCTGCGCCGAGCCGTGGAAGTCATCCAAGCCGGCATCGTCGGCAAGCCCACCGAACTCCACGTCTGGAGCAACCGCCCCATCTGGCCGCAAGGCATTGACCGCCCGGCGGGCGAGCAGCCCGTGCCGGAGAATTTGGATTGGGACCTGTGGCTCGGCCCCGCGCCGATGCGTCCCTACAACAAGGGCTATCATCCCTTCGCCTGGCGCGGCTGGAAGGACTTCGGCACCGGCGCACTCGGCGACATGGCCTGCCACACGGTCAATATGCCTTTCCGCGCACTCAAGCTCGGCTACCCAACCCTCATCGAGGCCGAGGCCGTGTCCGACTCGCATCCCGAGACCTACGCCAAAGCCTCCCGCATCCGCTTCGAGTTCCCCGAGCGCGACGGTCTACCACCGCTGAAGTTCTGGTGGTATGACGGCAAGCCCAACGACGCGGACGTGAAGGCCATGCGCCCGCACGACGACATCGTGAGCGACGTCATCGCCCTGTCCGCCGGGCAGAAGGACAAGAACGGCAATGCCAAACCCGCCGCGCTGCCCACCAGCGGCTGCCTCGTGGTCGGCACCAAGGGCCGGCTCTACTCGGCGGACGACTACGGCTCCACCTTCTACATGAGGCTCAACGACGAGAAGGAGATGAAGCACCAGAAGGATCACGGCGCGGTGAAGGAGATCCCCGAGAACTTCACCAAGTGTGTCGGCGGCCACTACAAGGAATGGGTGGACGCCTGCAAAGGCGGCGCGACGCCCTACTCGAACTTCGCCATCGCGGCCTACCTCACGGAGATCATCCTCCTCGGCTGCATCGCCACGCGCGTGGGCACGGGCAAGCAGCTCGATTGGGACGGCCCCGGCATGAAGGCGAAGAACATGGACGTCGCCAAGCTCGTGAAGCGCGACTACCGCCCCGGCTGGACGCTGTAAGCGCCAACCCTCCCCACCCTGAGTTTGGCTCACGTAGCGCGGGCCGCCTGGCCCGCGCTACTTTTTTTGTAGTAGCCTCGCCGAGAAACGGCCACACGGGTTCAAAGAGGAACCCAGATTGGAACCTGAAACCCGTGCGGTTGATTTTGCCGCGAAAGGGCGCAGAGAGCACAAAGAGAGGCGGTCCAAATGGAAGACTGCCGAACTACGGCTTCACCCTGAAGGCGAAGGTTGTCGCCAGCGGAAACGGACTGTCTGCGCAATCTCCCTCTGCGCTCTCTGCGCCCTTTCGCGGCAAAATCAACTGTGAGTGTTTCGGCCGAAGCCAATCCTGCGGGGTCTCTATCTGTGTTCCGCCCTGAACCTGTGTGGCAGTCAAAGGGCCTACTTCTTCACCGGCGGCTGGGGGGATAGAGAAACCTTCGTCGGGACCGTGGGCGCGGTGACTGCTTTGGTGGGCTGCGGAGCCGTGGCCGCGGTGACCGTGTTGGTCGGCGGGGGCGCGTGCGGGCGCGGCACAGCGGGGAACGGGCGATACGCACCATTGCCAATCGTGTCCGTCGTGCCGGTGAAGTTCGGACCACCCGCCGCGACCGGTCCCATGCTGCGCCCGAGCTGCCCCGGCCCGATCCAAAACGAGTAGAGGCTAGCGTTCTTCAGGTGGAAGCGGAACCGCACCGTCTTGCCTGCCAGTATGGAGAGGTCTTGCATCCCGGGCTGCCCCTTCGCCGCGCTCAGCCAGCTCACGCCCATCAGGGTTTGGTCGCCCGCAAACGGCCCGGACAATTCCTTCGTGAAGGGCAGGAGCTGCTCCTTCGTGGCGTTCTGCGTGACCGTGATGGGCCGCCCGTCCGCGTGCAGAATCTCGATGCGCAGCTCGCCGTCGGGCGCGTTGGTTTTCATGTTCACGAAGAGAAAGCGCGCGTTGAACTTAACCGGTCGCGTCGTCAGCACGCCGCCTTCCGGCCCCGCCTCCATCGAGGCAAAGCCATCGCGCCGCAGCGTCGCCAATCCCATCGCGCCGCCGCCGTCGCGCTGGCCCTCCACGCCAGCACGGCCGCTGAAGTAGAAGTGCAGGTTCCGCCCCACGACTTGGAAACCGCCCGCCACCGACTGCACGTTGCCCCAGTTCCAGTCGCCCTTCTTCTCGGACACGTCGAGGAACGGGCGGCGGTCCGGCCGGTCCCAGTGATAGCCATCGCGGCTGAAACCGAGCCAGACAGAGTTCGGCTTGGGGCGACCTTCGGGAATATTCTTGTCCCCGCGCCACACGGTGAAGAGGCCCACCATCAAGCTCTCGTAGCCCACCGCATCGAGGTTGTAGAGCTGCGGCGTGACTTGGAGATCGGCGCGCATCGGATCGAGGTGGTCGGAGCCGACCCACATGGCCGGCTCGGTGATGGCCTTCCAGTGCGGTCCGGCGAGCACGTCCTTCACCTCCCAGTAACGCCGCGCACGCTCGCCTTCCCAGCCGTGGCGCAAGCTGTAGCTCCAGACCTTGCGGAAGGGATTCCAAAACACCGTGCTGCGGTCGCCCGCCGAGCCGGTGCGCAACGCGGGCGGCCCCCAGTGAATGCCATCCTCGGAGAAGTGCAGCGAGAGGCCGAACTCGCGGTTCGCCCCATGCGAGCGCCACATCTTGTAACGCTGCTTCGGGTCGGCGGCGTCCTGGTCCAGCCACACGGTCGAGGAATCACGCGGGTCCGTCTGCACCAGGTTACTGCCGGGCTTCACGTCGAGCTCAGGCTTCTCCCAGTCGATGCCATTGGTGGAAATCGCCAGCGCCGTGCCGCGCCCGTAACCCGCCATGTAGTGGCAGGTGAAGACCGGTTGCATCCGAAACAGCTCGCGTGGAAAAGTGTCCTCCAGCAGCCAGCGGTTCAGCCGCTGGAGCTGCGCGCCCTGCGGCGTCCGCCCCAACAACGCGCCGGCCCGGTCCGACAACTTCACCCCCTCGAAGCGCTTCGGTTCGAACAACGCCGGCCCGGCAATGACGCGGTTCAACTCGTCGGCCAGCAGCTTTTGCATCGCCTCGATGCCCGCCATGTTCGTGCCTGTGAACTCCTTGAGCTTCGCCTGCGCCCCGGCGGACAGGGCCGTGGCGAGATAGTTGCCGAACTGGTTCGTGCCGGGCTTGAGCCGCTCGATGAAGCTGAACACGTCCTGCACCTCGTTCGCCTTGAAGGCCGGCGGCGTGACCCAGTTCATCGGGTCCAGCCACACGCCGTCGCTGAAGGGCATGGCCATCGCGCCGCCGAGCTTCTCCCAGTCGCGCTCCGGCTTGAGCACCGGGTTGTTCGAGTGGAGCGTGGCCGCGTGCCAGACGCGCTTGAGCGTGCTGCTCTCGATGAGGAAGTCGTCCACGAAGAGCTGCCGGCCCAGCGTGATGTCAATGACCGGCGGCGGGTTGCTCAGGTAAGGCACCGGCATGGGCTGGCCCGCCTGATACTCGCCCTTCGGCGGCCAGACCTCGGGCAGGGCGATGCCGTTGTAAAGCGTCTCGCCGGTGCGCGCGGTCGGCACGACGCCGGGCTGTGTGGGCGCGGTGAGCAGGGACGGTGGCGCGGGGTTGGCCGCCGGTTGCTGGGCCGTGGCCGGGCGGTTCGTCAGGTTGAAGACGGCATTCGACTGCGCGGCGTTGAGCACGGCCGGGCCGGACGGCGGCAACGGCGGGAACTGCCCGGGGGCGGGTGCGGGCTTGGGTGCGGGCAATATCGAGACTGCCTTGGCCGGCTCCGGCGGCCGCGTGGACCCGCGCGAGAAACCCCCGTTCGCCGCCGCCCAGCCGACGACCCCGCCGCCTACGACAGCAGCCACCAACATCATCCACGGAATCGGGCGCGGAGTCGGGACCGGAGCAGGCGAGGCGTTTTGCGATGGTTTCGGCATGGCCCGAATTAAGCCAACCCGGCGCTTGGTTTGCCATCGGGTTTTCACCGGAGGAGCGCTCGGAGTCCCGCCTTCAGGCGGCGAAACGTTCGCGAGTCCGGTGCGCCAGGCACGTGCGTCGTGCTTTCATCGTTCCACCGGCTGAAGCCGGGACTCCATGCCAGGCTCAAGGCGGGGGCTTCGGTGCAGTGAGGGCGCGCTTGGCGGCGAGGGCGGCGCCGCCACGGGGTCGCGCCCCTCCATCCCCTGGGGCCACGCAGTCCGCGTCGCGGGGGACGGGTGCGCGCGGATGCAAGCACGGGCGGGGAGCGCCTTCCCTCGCCCAGCGGGAGTGGGCTGGGGAGGGGGAGAACGGCTACCGGGGCGCCGTGGCCCACGTCCACGCGGAGACGCAGCGGACGCAGGAGAGGAATAAGTTGACCGTTGGCTCCTGCACCACGCTGTGTGGCTCATCAAGGAAGAGCGGTGCAGCGCACTCGCCGGACCTCTTTGTTAGTTAGTTTCCTTTCGCCTCCGAATAAACCGCTTGAAGCCTCGTTCTCAGGGCGTCCAACTCAGTCATTGAAACTTTATGTGCAGCGTTCGGGGACTTGCCCGGCGGAAAAAGCAGCCGGTCGATCTGTCTGGCGATTTCGACAAACTTCCAGGATAATGAGGCGGTGTTGTATGGATGGTGGACGGTTGATATGTTGCGACCTGCGTAAACTCGGTCAGGATCGGGTAGAAACAATACTTCAGGACCTTTGTGAGCTGGAGGGGATACGTCCACAAGACGGCCTTGCGGAGACCGCCAAACAGAATGGAATTCCAGCCGAATCTCCCAATCAGGAACTTCCCAAATTACCCAACCACACTGAACTTGTCCGCCATCGCGCCGAACCTTCTCAGCGGCATTACCGTGACAGTCGTCAGGGTTTGAAAACGACGCCAAGCGGACAGGCACATGCGCCGGGCGTGCATTAGCTATTACGGACTGGCATGCCGCAAGCACAATGGGGGAGACTTCCTGTGGCGTCACA
Organism: Pedosphaera sp.; assembly: GCA_043731805.1. GTDB lineage: Bacteria > Verrucomicrobiota > Verrucomicrobiia > Limisphaerales > SXTU01 > SXTU01. The sequence continues at coordinate 5,636 of JAYTIO010000230.1, forward strand.
ATCGGATATGGTGGACGCATGTGCAGAGCCATCTTATGGCAGCGGGATGCTCACCTCCAACTGAACACCACGACTTTCGAGGCCGGTGTTGTAGATGATGCGACGAGGCTTTGAATCCTTGTAAACAGAAAAGTAAATTCCGCCGCGTGCGGTTTTACCTGGGTGGATTATTTCCCTGATATAATCCATAGCCTGGTCACACTGATAGGTATTATTCTGATTGTCCTCTAATTTGAAATTAAATTGGTTGATATCAATCTCCACCGGATATTTGACGTTCTTTACCATTACCTCGTAATAATAAATGAGTCTCCCCTGTTTTTTTGCTGATTCGAGCTGAAATCCATGAATTCGTTCCGCTCCTAGCAGTTCATTGAAAAAGTCTCTGGCAGATTGAACGGCAGTGGAACTGCGTAAGTCTGAGACTGCATGCGTGGCCAAGTGAATCCCCAGTCCGA
>JAYTIO010000231.1:0-5126 GCA_043731805.1 Pedosphaera sp.
ACCCCGCGCTCCAACAGGCGGCGGGCGATGATGAACTGCCGGGCTTGCACGGCCTGCTCGCCCGTGCCGTCCGCACCGTAGAGCTTGAGGATGTGGTCCGGCTCTTTGCTCATGTCGAACGCCTCAGTGGCGTCGGTCTGCATCCGGTAAGCCAATTCAAAGGATTGGATGCGTGCATCAAGCTGACCGTCGGCCTGCCGCTTCTGCTTGTGAATCTCGTTGATCTTGCTGAGGAGGTCGAGCTGCTGGCGTTGCTCGGTGCTCGATCCAATGAACTGTCCCTTGATGTTCTCGATGATCTGCTCAATGCGAGTGTTCGTGGGATCCACATAGGTGCCTTGGAACGCGCCGGGCATGAAGGCCGACTGCCAGTTCACGTTGCCCGCGCTGGGGAAACCGCGCGGGTTCATCGCAACGAAAGCCGGGAGGTTCTGGTTGTCGGATCCAAGGCCGTAGGTGACCCATGCGCCGATGGAAGGTTTTGGCAGGCGGAAGTCGCCCGTAGTCATCATCTTGGTCGCTTCCTCGTGCGCCGGCACATCCGTCCAACTGGAGCGGATGATGCACATATCGTCCACGCACTTGGAAAGCTCGCTCCAAATCTCGGAGATTTCCAAGCCGCTCTTGCCGGACTTGGGGAACTCGAACGGGGAGGGCAGAATCTTGCCACGTCCCATGCCACCCGAGGTGGTCTTGCCTGCGGCGTTCGCCATCTCGGGCTTCGGATCCCAAGTGTCAATGTGCGACTGCGCACCGCTGAAATAGATGTGGCAAACGCGCTTGGCGGTGCCGGGGTAATGGGGCTGTTTCGGGGCGAGCAGACCGCCGCTGGCGGACTGGCCCTTGGCCTGGTCTGCGAGCAGGCTGGCCAACGCCAACGAGCCGAATCCGGTGCCCATCCGGTTGAGGAAGTCACGCCGGGTGGAGTAGAGGTTGGGATTCAAATCCATCCCAGGATGATTGCCACAGTTCCAGAACATATTGGTGTCGTGTTTAGTTTGCTGCGTTCGCCAGAGCAGACGGAAACCCTGAGGGCCTTGTTCGCTGTCCGTCTCACCAATGTTTTTGCCGGGCTGGGGTAATTCTAACAATTTTTTTCTTCCGACTTTTTCCTCCGGCTCAAACCTGCTCCAAGCTTGTCTTTTGAAGGCTCGTGTGGACACTGGCGCCGCCGCGATGAAATCCGCCCTGCTGATTGATGACGACCCCATCGTCCGCCGGGTGCTTTCCAACACCCTTTCCGCCGCCGGTTGGGCCGTCCACGAGGCCAAAGACGGCGAAGAAGGCATTCAAGCCGCGCTTCAGCACCGTCCCGATGCCGTCATCTGCGACCTCCTGATGCCCCGGTGCAATGGCATTCAAGTCTGCCGCGCCCTGCGGGAACCCTCCGCCGCACTTCCCGGCCTCAAGATCATCGTCACCACCAACCGGGGTTTCGCCACGGACCGGCTGAACGCCTTCGAATCCGGGGCGGACCACTATCTGGTGAAGCCGATCGTAGCCGAGGACATCCTGCGGCTCTTGGCCGGTGCAACAGCGGCCCCGGCCAGTCCCACCGGCCCGACCGGCGCGCCCGTGCCCCCGGCCCGCCTTCCCGCCGGCAATCTCCTCCGTTTCTGGGGCGTGCGCGGCTCCATCCCCACGCCGGGGCCGAATACCGTCTTCTACGGCGGGAACACCACCTGCGTCGAGCTCCGTGCCGACGGCCAGCTCATCATCCTGGACTCCGGCTCTGGCATCCGCGTGCTCGGCCAGCAACTCGCCACCGAGTTCGAAGGTCGCTCCCTCGAACTCACCCTCCTGCTCACCCACACCCACTGGGATCACATCCAAGGCTTCCCCTTCTTCGCCCCCGCCTACAGCCCGAACAATAGCGTCCGCATCACCGGCTACGAAGGCTACCGCAAAGGCCTCGAAAGCACCCTCGTCGGGCAGATGGAGAGCAACTACTTCCCCATCGGCCTGCGCCAGTTGCCCAGCAACATCAGCTTCTTCGAGCAGCGCGAAATGGAATTCCACGTCGGCCCCGTCCGCGTCCGCGCCATCTTCGCCAACCACCCCGGCATCTGCGTCGGTTACCGGCTCGACACCAGCACCGGCTCCGTCGCCTTCCTCCCCGACCACGAATCCTACGCCCGCATGCGCCTGCACCCCCGCGCCGGCGGCGAGCGCGGCCAGGCCACCCAGGACTACTGCCGCGCCGAGGACCAGAAACTCATCGAGTTCCTGCGCGACGTGGACGTGCTCATCCTCGACTCCCAATACGACGAAGCCGAATACCAGACCCACATCGGCTGGGGCCACAGTTGCTACGAAGACAGCGTCGCCACCGCCCTCGCCGCCGGAGCCAAGCAACTCTTCCTCTTCCACCACGACCCCGGCCATGACGACGCCCGCGTCTCCCGCATGGTCGCTCACGCCCGCGAACTCGTCGGCAGCCGCCACGCCACGCTGAACGTCGAAGCCGCCCGCGAAGGCTTGGAAGTCCCACTCCGCCGGCCAGCCACGCCTGAGCCAAACAATCCGCGTGACTCGGCAGTCGCGGAGACTATCCTTCGCCTCAGCCAGCAGCCGACATGAAGCCCATCCCCTCCAACGCGCACCGTGAAAGCCGGGCCGCTTTCACCCTCATCGAACTCCTCGTCGTCATCGCCATCATCGCGATCCTAGCGGGAATGCTCCTACCCGCGCTGTCGAAGGCGAAGGCCAAGGCGCACCAAACTTCCTGCCTCAACAGCGTCAAGCAGGTAGGACTTGCACTAACCCTCTACGCGGACAACAACGACGACAAAACGCCGGCTGGAAACGACGCCGTCCTCAACTTCGTCACTTCAGGCACCGACAACTACTTGGGTTCGCTGGTGCCTTATCTCGGGGGCACCCAAGGCGTCGCCAAGCTATTCACCTGCCCGTCCTCGCCGCCGATTGACCCACTAGGCGGAGCGGTTTTGGAAGTCACCTCCACCAACGTCACCAGCTACCTCGGTAACGCGGTCGTCATGGGCTACCTCACTGCGGGCGTCGTCACGGACCGCCGTGTCTCCCGCATCACCAACCCTTCGGCCATGGTTTACTTGCAGGAACTCTACAACCGCCGCGACATCGCCTACCTGCGGCCTTTCCGGCAAGCTGCCAATCAATACCGCTACTGGCACTACCGCTTCCAGCCCGCCCCGTCCTTGAACTGGCTGCAGCTCCCGGAAAACTACACCGTCCTCCACAACAAAGGGGGCAACCTCCTCATGGTGGACGGACACGCCGAATACCGCAAAGGCGAGACGATGACCTCCGCCGACTTCGGCATGGTCACCGCCGCCGGGGCCACGCACACCTGGGCCAACGATCCCAACAACACCACCGTTTACGCTTCCATCCTCGGAGATTGATACCGCCATGCTTCGTTCTGCTACCGCGCTCGTGCTCTGTCTCGGCATCCTCGCCTCCTCTGGGTGCCGGAAACGGTCTCAACCCCAAGCCGCCCCGCCTCCGCCCGAGGCAGCCGCGGAATCCCCAGCCGCTGCTCCCGCTGCACCGACGACGCTAGCACCCAACGCACCCAACGCCGCTCAGACCTCCACGCTACCCATGGCGGCCGCCGGCGCAGGCGAACAGTCCCCCGTCAACTCCCCACTCACCGGGGCCGTCGCCCGTTTCCACGACAAGTTCCAACGCTTCCCGCGCGACTGGAACGAGCTAGTCACCTCCGGCTTCATCCCCTCCCTCCCCTCCCCCGCCGCTGGCAAACGCTTCGCCATAGACCCGGTCACCCGCATCGTCGTCGAGTTACCCAAGTGACCGGTTGACCGCTGGTCGAAGCCGCCGGCCCGCCTCAGGGCAGCGCTCGCAGCTGTGAACTGCTCCCATCGCCGACCACCTTGCGGACCAGTCACCTTCCTTTCCCTCGCCCTTACCCTCCCGCATGACGCCCACTGAACACTGAACACTGAACACTGCTTACTTCCCGTGAACCGCCTCCCCCTCCTCCTCGCCCTCACCCTCCTCACCGCCCGCGCCCCCGCCGCCACCGTCCTCATCGAGGCCGAGTCCTTCAAAAACTCTGGCGGCTGGGTGCTCGACACTCAGTTCATCGAGAGCATGGGTTCGCCCTACCTCATGGCCCACGGCCTCGGCACGCCCGTCGCCGACGCCACTACCACCGTGAAGCTCCCCCAAGCCGGCACCTGGCGCGTCTGGGTCCGCACGATGGACTGGGTCGCCCGCTGGAAGGCCCCCGGCGCACCCGGCAAGTTTCAGGTGCTCGTGGACGGCACGCCGCTCAAGGAAACCTTCGGCACCCAAGGCGCGGACTGGACCTGGCACGACGGCGGTTCCGTCAACGTGACGAAGCCCGTAGCCACCCTCGCCCTCCACGACCTCACCGGTTTCAACGGCCGCTGCGACGCCATCCTCCTCACCACCGACCCCGTCTTCCGCCCGGCGAATGACTCCGCGCCCTTCGCCCCGTGGCGCATGACGCTCGCTGGCTTGCCCGAGAAGCCCGAGGAAGCCGGCACGTTCGACCTCGTCGTGGTCGGCGGCGGTTACGGCGGCATGGGCGCAGCGCTCGCGGCCGCGCGCATGGGCTGCAAAGTTGCCTTCATCCAGAACCGCCCCGTGCTCGGCGGCAATGGCAGCTCCGAAATCCGCGTCTGGGCCATGGGCGGCATTCGGCGCGGCCTCTACCCGATGCTCGGCGAAATCGTCGAGGAATACATGGACCGCGCGAAGGCCTCGCCCGGCACGTTTGAGGAATTCGGCGACGCGAAGAAGGAAGCCCTCGTCCGCGCGGAGAAGAACATTTCCCTCTTCCTCAATCACCACGCCTTCCGCGTCGAGGTGGACGCCAACCGCCTCAAGGCCGTCACCGCTTTCGACACCCGCACCGGCCACATCCGGCGCTTCGTCGGCACGCTTTTCGTGGACAGCACGGGCCACGCGGGCATCGGCGCGCTCGCGGGCGCGGACCACACCACGAAGGACGACGGCCATCTCGGCATGAGCAATATGTGGCGCTGGAAAGACGCCGGCGCTCCCCTGCCCTTCCCGCTCACCCCCTGGGCGCTCGACCTCACGATGGACGACTTCCCTTACCCGCGTCGCGGCCACGCCGAGTGGTTCTGGGAAAG
>JAYTIO010000232.1:0-2519 GCA_043731805.1 Pedosphaera sp.
GTCGGAGAACGGGGTGCGGCTGCTGGATGGTCGCCCGGCGCTGCTCGCCCGGTCGGGGCTGGTGGATTGGAGCGCACTGCTGGGCATCATGGGCGCAGCGGCGCAGGCGGGGCTGGACCCGTTCGCGGAAGCGGTGCGGGTGCAAGAGCGGTTGTTCACGACGAAGCCCATCCTGCTCGGCGTGGAGGGTTCGCTGAAGAATCCCGAGACGCCCTGCGGCCTGAAGACGGACGGCGAGCGCGCCCGTCATGTGCGCAAGATGGTGCGGCAGTTTCTCAACAGCCAAGGCGAGTGGGAGCCGTGGCCGGTGCTGAAGGACGTGCCGGCGGAGCGCGTGCAGGTGATGGAGCCGCTGGGCGAAGGCGTGCTGGCGTTGCTGAAATTGGGCGGGCCAGTGGCGGCCAGACGGCGCGCGACGACGGCGGATGTGCTCGGCGCGACCGTGGCGGCAGGCATCCTGCCTGCCGTAGAGCCGGGCGTCCCGCCCGGCGGGAAGGATGCTAATTTCGTCGGTGCCGTTGGAAGTTCGGACGCCAGCCCGGACCGCAGGATGCCGTCCTCTACGGCAGGCGGGACGCCGGCCGCCACCGCTGCGATTCACCTCCGGCCCGCGTTGACCGTCCTGTCCGTGGTGGAAAAGTTGGGTGACGGCGGGACGCTGGTGAAGCTGCCAAACGGCACCTTCGCCCGCTCGCTCACGGTCGCGGATGTGCTCAACGGCCAGCAGGTCCTGCTCGCGAAGTGGGTGCGCAAGCTGACGGACTGGAACGCGCGACAGACTTCGCTGGCAAGCTGGCGCGAGCTGGTGGTGCCCGCGCTGGAGAAGTGTTTTATCGCCGAGCAGACGCCGGTGCTGGCCTTCGAGTATCCGCCGGCGGAGCGGCTGGCCGACGCGTCCACCGAGCCCCCGTCGGAGGTCGGAATCGGGCCGGTGCGCGCGGTCATCGCACTCGGGCAGCTCACCCTTAAGGCGTGCGTGGACGCGCACGGGGTCGCGCTCTGGAAGCCGCCGGAGCGCGAGGTCTTCCCGGAGGATTGCGCGCGGTGTCCGTGTGTGCCGCTCTGCAAGCAGCTCCCCACCGGCACGGGCGTCGCGACGATTTGGCGGCGGCTCGGCCTCGTGGACGCGGGGGGCGTGCCGACGCGGCGCGGGCGCATCGTGAGTTTCTTCCACTCCGGCGATGGGCTGGCGGTCGCGGCGGCGTTGGAGGACGAGTCGTTGCCCATCGAGGAATTGAGTTACGAACTCGCGAACCTGCACGCCGGCCATCGCTTCGCAAAGGGCGACGCGCGCTGGGACGGTCGCATCGCGCACGCGTGTCAGAAATTGTTCGGCCCGCAGACGCACACGGGCTATCTGGACAACGGCGTGCCGCCGGAATACGGCGCGGGCGCGGAGCAAATCGCGGCGGACGTGCATAAGGACCCGGACGGGAAGAATGGGTGGACGACGGACTTCCTCGGCATCGGGGACATTGACCGGATGATCATCGAGTGGCGGAGCATCCTGCGGCAGGTCGCGCACGCGCCGGACTTGGAGTGGCCGCGTTGGGAGCTGCTCAAGGACCGCGTCCGCGCCATCCTGCGCGAGACGGATTCGCCGACGCTGACGGAGTTGCCGCCGCTGGATTCCGCGCAGACCAAGCGCGTGAACCACCAGCTCACACTGCGACGGCATTGAGACTTGCCAGCTAACTGGTCGTCCGGCTTACTTCGCCGGAATTTTTTGCGCCATGCCCCTGACTTCTGAACAACTCGCCAAAGCCAAGTCCCTCGGGTTTTCCGATCGCCAGATTGCCCACCTCACGGGCCGCACGGAAGATGCCGTCCGCGCCGAGCGCAAGCGCATCGGCCTCGTGCCTAGCTACCGACTGGTGGACACCTGCGCGGCGGAGTTCGAGGCCTACACGCCTTACTACTATTCCACCTACGACCGTGGCGACGACGAGGTGAAAGGCAACACGGCGAAGAAGGTGATGATTCTCGGCGGCGGGCCGAACCGCATCGGGCAGGGCATTGAGTTCGACTACTGCTGCGTCCACGCGGCCTTCGCGCTGAAGGAAGATGGCTTCGAGACCATCATGGTGAACTCGAACCCGGAGACGGTTTCCACCGACTACGACACGAGCGACAAGCTGTTCTTCGAGCCGCTCACGCTCGAGGACGTGCTGCACATTTATGAGCGGGAGCAGTGCTGGGGAGCCATCGCGCAGTTCGGCGGGCAGACGCCGCTGAACCTCGCGCTCGGCTTGCAGCAGAACGGCGTCAACATCATCGGCACCTCGCCGCAGAGCATTGAAGTCGCCGAAGACCGCAAGCTCTTCGCGGCGATGTTGGACAGACTTCAGATTCCCCAACCACCCAACGGCACGGCCACGACCGTCGAGGAAGCCATCGTCATCGCCAAGCGCCTGACTTACCCGGTGCTGGTGCGGCCTTCGTTCGTGCTCGGCGGGCGCGCGATGCAAATCGTCTTCTCCGAGGCCGAAATGCGCGATTACTTCCACCACAACGCCGCG
>JAYTIO010000233.1:0-2070 GCA_043731805.1 Pedosphaera sp.
CAGCTCGGGCTCAATCTTCTCGACGAAGTGCAGGTAAGCCGCCTCCGCCTCCGGGCTGTCGGTGTGGCAGGTCATCGCGATGTAGCGCTGGCTGCCCTCTTGGTCGAGCGCGGCGAAGAGTTCGCCTTGGTCGAGCAGCCACCGCTCGAAGTCGGCGACCGACTGGCACTGCGGCGCGCGGGCGTCGAGGAGGTCGAAGAGCGGGGCGATTTGCGCCCAGTCGCCGAGGTCAATCTTCGCGGGCACGAAGCGACGCGGGGCGTGGACGGGCAAGTTCGAGAACGGCAGCAAGTTCATGGGCGCGGAGAGTGGCGGAAGCTGCGCGGCCAAACAAAATGTTTTTGCGGGCCAGCGCGACGCGCGGGCAAGCTCAACGTCATGGCAAACGCAATTCCCCTGCACCACCTCCGCGCCGGGGTCATCGGCACTGGCTTCATCGGCCCCGTCCACATCGAAGCCCTCAAGCGACTCGGCGTGCAGGTCACGGCCATTTGCGGCTCGAACAAGAACGCGCAGGCCACCGCCGACCAGTGGGGCATCCCCGAGGTCTATGGCGACTACGACTTCCGCGCGATGCTCGCGTCGCCGAACGTGGATGTCGTCCACATCACCTCGCCGAACAAGGTCCACGTCGAGCAGTCCCTCGCCGCGCTCGCGGCGGGCAAACACGTCGTCTGCGAGAAGCCGCTCGGCATGACGGCGAAGGAGACGGCCAAGGTCGTCTCGGTCCTGAAGCGGAAGAACGCACCCGTCTTCGCCGTGAACTACATGTGCCGGTTCTTCCCCGCCGTGCTCCAGATGCGCGCCTTGGTGGAGCGCGGCGACCTCGGTCAAATCATCCATGTCCAAGGCCACTTCTTCCAAGACTGGCTCCTCCACGCGACCGACTACAACTGGCGACTCCTCGCCAGCGAGGGCGGTAAGCTCCGCGCCGTCGGCGACATCGGCACGCACTGGATGGACGCGGTCAGCTTCATCCTCGGCGCGAAGGCGGAGGCGGTGTTCGCGCACTTGGAGACCTTTCACAAGACCCGCTACCGGCCCACGGGCGAGGTGCAGACGTTCGCGAAGGTGGACCCAAAGACGATGGTTCCCTATCGCTGCGACACGGAGGACTTTGGCACGGTGCTGCTCAAGTTTGGCAAGGCGAAGCACGGCTTCGTGAACGGCACGCACGCCAACGCCTCCATCTCGCAGGTCGCTGCCGGCTGGAAGTGCAGCCTCGCCCTCGGCATCTACGGCACGAAGGGCAGCGTGCGCTGGGACCTCCAGCAACCGAACGAAATCCTCATGGGCCGTCGCGATGAGCCGAACCAGGTTCTCCAACGCGCCACCGCCGGCTTCAGCGAGGACGTGGCGGGCTTCACGGACTATCCCGGCGGCCACCCCGAAGGCTTCCCCGACAGCCACAAGATGCACTACCGCGCCGTCTATGAACACATCGCCAGCGGGCGGAAGACCCCGGTGCTCTTCGCCACAGCGGCGGACGGGCACCACGAGGTGAAACTGTGCGCAGCCATCCTGCGCAGCAGCCAGACGAAGCGGTGGGTGCGGGCTTAGGCCAACGACTCGCTTCCCTTTGCTGCCCGTTTCCCTACGCTCTCCGTATGTTACAGAAGAAACCCTTGGTGCGCCCCGCCGACATGGATGAAACGCTCTTCGGGCTTTTTTTCCCAGCGCTCAAACCGCAGACCACAACTAGAAACTATCCACCATGAGTTACCCGTCCGTAGATGCCCTCCAACGCGTGCTGGTTGAGTCCGTCTTTCACTACGCGCAAGATCGGAAGAAGGCCGCTGGGCGTGCCTTGGGCACGCTCGTCGAAATCATCACCTACTACGCACTCAAAGGCTGGGGCTTTCGGGAGAACGTCGCCATTGAAAGACCGCTCCCGGAATTCGGCAACCCGGACATTACGCATAACGTCGAGTTCTCACTGCATCCCATCGTCCGCCAGCAGGCGATCCCGCTCCAGACCTACACGCTGCCGCTGACCACGGCGAAATTGCGCCGCGTCTTGGACGACCTTGGCTTTGACCACGGCGACCTCGCGGTGAAGGCGGCGCAAGT
>JAYTIO010000234.1:0-7274 GCA_043731805.1 Pedosphaera sp.
GCCGACCGACGACTGGGAAGCCCACGCCGCCACCGTCAAGCAGCGCCGCCCCGGCAACCTCATCGCCGTGGCCTGCGGCGAAAAGGCCGACCCCGACGTCCTCAAGCACGTCACCGAGACCGTCCTCGTGATGAAGGAAATGACCCCCGACGCCTTCAAGCAGTTCTTCAAGTGGGTCAGCGCCTCCATCAAGCAGACCAGCCAGAAAATCGGCGCGCCCGCCCCTTCACTTGGAGCCATGCCACCCGTGCCCGGCGCACCGGCTGCGCCCACCGTGCCAGCCGAAGGCATCGCCCTCCCGCCGCCTCCGCCGCAGATTGTGATTCATGTGTGACCAATATCGATATGGACTGGCTAACCGCGTTCGTTGAAGTCACCAAAGCGTCGGCTTGGCCAACTGCGGTGCTCTTGTTGGCTTGGATGTTCAAAAGACCGTTGGAAGGCCTGATACAAACGGTTGAGTCGGTGCGCTTCAAGGACGCGGAGCTAAAGATCGCGAAGCGGATTGAGGAAGCCAAGGAGCTCCAACAAAAAGCTGTGGCAAGTGCTGATGGGGCGCAGATGCCGAGTGTCGGGAGTGAAAACTTTGCGAAGATTGAGGCAGAGATTCTCGACGTGTTAAGCTCGTCTCCGCAGGCCGCGATTCTGCTTTCATGGCGGACGCTTGAAACGTCTGGCCGTGGAGTTGTAGATAGACTGAAGATTCCGAATTTGCCGCCACATCTGCGTTCGGGACTCGCGTTCGCAGAAGTTCTTCGTAATCAGGGGAAAATCTCAACGGAACAGATGCAAATACTCAGCAAACTACGCAAAATTCGTAACGATGTGACTCACGTCGACGACCGCAAAATCACGGAGGAATCGGCACTTGACTACGTGACCTTGGCGCTTGCTCTGGCAAAGCAAATCGATTCCTTGGGAAGGTGATCCGCCTATTCCTATTCTGCACAGATTGAAGACGGGATGCGCCTTGAATAGTCACCCTGACTCGTGTTGCTTCTCGCTACAGCGCATCCTTCCTGTGGATGACGACCAATGCACAGGAGAATCCCGCGCCTGCACGCCGGCCCACGTTGGTAGGGCGCGTCTGTCCCAGCGCGCCGGTTGGGCGTCCGTCCACCGCAGCGGCGCGCTGAGGACAGCCGCGCCCTACCTTGTCGGCCCACGCGCATTCGTCCGCCGCCGCACCCGCTTCTCCCTCTCCCGCAGCGGGGGAGAGGGCCGGGGTGAGGGGGCAAAACGCCTAGCAAGGCAAAGCATTTGCGGCCTCCCGCATAACCTTCGGAAGCCCCTCTCCAGCCCCCGCCCTTTCTACTCCGCTGCCCGCCCCCTCACCCTTGCCCTCTCCCCCGGTGGGGGCGAGGGGATTCGCGCTGGGTATTCGCATGGTTTCCGTCGAGACCACCCCTACCGCCCCCGCCATGCTTGACTGGTTCCGCAAATCCAAGGCCGACAAGCCTGCCGAAGGCAAAGGCGCCGCTCCTCAGTCCACCGAAGCGGCTGGCAAGCCCGCCGCCCCCGCTGGCACCGCTCCGGTGCCTGCCGGAACCGCCCCCGGGACTGCCGCATTGCCCGCTGCGGCGGCTGAAAAGGCGACTGCGGCTGCCGCAACACCCATTTCCACCGGCGCACAACCGACTCCCACCGGCGCACAACCCATTTCTACCGCCGCAGAGGTGATTTCTACCGCCGCACCGTCCACTTCTAGTGCCGCGCGTGCCAGTTCAAACGGCGCAGAGACGATTTCTGGCGGCGCAAGACCGATTTCTAGCGCCGCAGACCTCAGTTCTACCGTCGCACGACCCATTTCCGGCTCCGCAGAGGCGAATTCCCGTGCCGGCGAGCCGAAATCCACTCCCGCGAAGCCGAATTCCCCCGCCTCCGCCGCCCCCGACCGCCCCGCGAAGCTCCCGCCCAACATCGCCGAGTCCGGGGCCACCGTCTTCATCCCCCGCGAGGAGGTCAAAATGCACGCCCCCACCATCGCCGTGACCGTCCCGGCGTCCGCCGTGGTCTCCGCTGTAGCGGCAGGCGTCCCGCCTGCCGTAGAGCCGGGCTTCCAGCCCGGCGGAAAGGGCGACTCGAAGAAGGTGAGCACCGAAGTTCCATCGGACCCCGGGCCGGGCGGCAAGATGCCGCCCTCCACGGCAGGCGGGACGCCTGCCGCCACCGCCCTTCCCAAGCCCGCCACTTGGAAGAACCTTCCCGCCAAGGACCCGTGGTGCCCGCCCGCCATCGCCGCACAGGCCCCGGAACTCAGAAAAGTCGCAGCGGCCGACGCCGTGGCCTTCGAGCGCGTCCTCCCCGGTTGGCGCGCGGCCGGTGCATCGCGTCGCGGACGGATGCACGCGAATGGTGGGACGCATCGCGAGGATTCCCTCGCCTTCGATGCCCATGACCACGCGACTGTTCTCTGCGTCTCCGATGGCGCGGGCAGTTGTCAGCACAGCCGTATCGGGAGTCACGTCGCCGCGCTGCGGGTGGTGGAATTTCTCCTCGCGGCCACCGAGCGCGTGGACCCCGCTGTGGCTGCCGATGCCGGGAAGTTGAAAGACTTCCTCTCCGCCCGCGTCACCGAAGCCGTCCTCGCCGCCACCGATGCCCTCCTCGACCTCGCCAAGAAATCCGGCTGCTCCCCCAAGGACTTCCGCTGCACGCTCCTGACCGCGCTGCACTATCGCGGCGCGCAACATGAGCTGCTCCTCACGAACCAAATCGGCGACGGAGCCATCTGCCTCCTCCGCAAAGACCAGTCCACCGCCCGCCTCGGCGCGAGCGACAGCGGCACGCACAGTGGTGAGGTCAGTTGCTTCGTCCCTGACGACTGTGCGCGCGTGAAAGCGAAGGCCGTGGAGGTCACCACCGACATCGCCGCGCTCGAATGCGTGCTCCTGTGCAGCGATGGCATCGAGGACCCGTTTTATCCGTTGGAGAAGCAGGCGAGTGCCATCTTCCGGCAGTTTTATACGGGCGTGACTGCGCCGCTGCCGGATTTCAAAGCGCAACTGCCGCAGCCCGCGCCGCTCCTGCAAGAGTCCGCCGCGTGGGGACTGGCGCAATGGCTGGAGTTCGAGAAGCGCGGCGAGAACGATGACCGGACGGTGGCCGTGCTGCACCGGCTGCCAGTGAACGTGAGCTTTTGAACCACTAACCTGCACTGACTGGCACTAATGAAGAGGGAACAAAGACAAGAGTTTTGCCCGCGGATGACGCGGATGACGCGGATGAAGGCGGGGGGACCGAAGCGGATTCGAAGGGTGAGGGAGAACGGCCGCGAACTCCGCACCTGTTCATTCGCAGTCCGGTCCAGCCGCAAAAAACATCAGAGACTCCTCACGTTGTCACCTGCCTTGATTCCATCCGCGTCATCCGCGTCATCCGTGGGCAAAACTTCCCTATTAGTGCCGGTCAGTGCTGGTTAGTGGTTCATCATCGTGTCCCTCCTCTCCAAACCCAAAGCCCCTTCGCCGCCGCCGCCGCCGTTGCCCGGCGTGCCCAAGCAGGTCTTCCTCCGCGCCAAGCTCACGGACGGCAGCACCGTGGAGTTCGATAGCGAACCGCTCGCGTCCGGCGGCGAGAAAATTGTCTTCTTCACCAAGGACAAGCAGCACGTCGTCGCGTTCTTCTTCGGACACGTCAATGACCCCGGCGAGCGCCGCCGTCGCCTGGAGAAAATCCTCGGCCCCTACAACCCCACCATCGGCGGCGCGCAGGCGGACTACTGGCGCAAACACTTCTGCTGGCCCGTCGGCATCATCGACAACGACCTCTCGCTCCCCGCCGACTTCATCAAGCGGCATAACATCTTCCGCCCCGTGCTCGGCGTCGTGGCCCCGGCGTATCGCAGCAACTTTTTCTTCAAGGACCGCACCGGCAACACGCGCGAGAAGAAGGGCCGATGGTTCACCGGCGCGAAGGCCCGCAAGCTCGTGCCCGAGGAGGAGCGCGGCACGTTGCTCTCGTATCTCCAGTGCTGCTCCGTGATGGCCAGCTCGGTGCGCCGCCTGCACTTCGCCGGCCTGGCGCACTCAGACTTGTCCCACAACAACGTGCTCATCGACCCGAAGCACGGGGATGCGAGCGTGATTGATTGCGATTCGCTGGTGGTGCCCGGCCTCGCGCCGCCGACGGTGATGGGCACGGCGGGTTACATCGCACCGGAAGTGATTGCGGGCCGGAAGCAGCCGAGCATCGAGACGGACCTGCATGCGTTGGCGGTGTTGATATATGAGAGTCTGCTGCTGCGGCATCCGCTCATGGGCCCGAAGGTGCGGAGCACGCGGTCGCCGGAGGAGGACGATATGTTGAGCATGGGCGCGCAGGCGATTTACGTGGAGCACCCGAACGATGCGAGCAACCGCCTCAAGCCGACGCCGGAGATTCCCGTGCAACGCCTCGGGCCGTATCTGGAGAAGCTGTTTATCAAGACCTTCGTGGTGGGCCTGCACGCGCCGCACCTGCGCGCGAGTGCGAGCGAGTGGGAGAAGGGGTTGCAGAAGACGTTGGACCTCGTCCACCCGAGTCCCGATGGGAAGAACTGGTTCATCGTCGCGCAAGGGCTGCCGTTGGAATGTCCCTTCACGAAGCGCCGCCTCGCCGCGCCGGTGCCGGTGGCGACGTTCCTGCGCCACATCAAGCGCCCCGGCAGCGACACGTTGGACTTCAAGGACGACGAGCATTCCCTCACCGTCTGGAACGGCCAATACCTCTATCCGTGGCACGCCCGCTCGAACGTCTCGCCGCTCGACAGCAAGCGCGCCCCGGTGGGCTACTTCACGTTCCATCAAGACAAGTGGTATCTCGTGAATCAGAGCAACGCGGACATGCTCCTCGTGGACAATCCCGACTACCTCCGCCACGGCCACCACGTCGAACTCACGCCCGGCCTGCGCGTGCTGCTCTCGCTGGAGGACGGCGGGCGGTTGGCGGTGTTTGATTTTCTGGCACCGTGATTCCCCGGCAAACGGCTTGATTCGGGCGAATGCGCCCCTACACTCTGCCCGTCCCAGACAGGCCGCTGGTAGTTTGACCTGCTGGGGAAACATAATTTATGGACGAGCAACCGAAGATTCCGACGCCATCGCCCGTGCTGCTGCGCGAGCTGAACTACACCTTCACCCCCATCGTGGCGTTCGTCATCATCGCCATCATCGCGCTGGTGTTGTGGAACAAGCGCCTCGGCCCCACCACGCTGCTCGCCGAGGCGGAGACGATTGACGCCATCGTGTCCAGCCCGCAGCCCGGCGTGCTCGCGGAGGCCAGCAAGGACATCCGCATCTTCTCCAAGGTCGCCAGCGGCCAGATCGTCACGCGCGTCGTCGGCGCGGACCCGAAGAACCCTATCCCGCTCACCGCGCCCATCGAGGGCACCATCACCAAAATCCACCGCTACCCCGGCGACACCAACGCGGTCGTCGCGGCGGGCGAGCCGATCATGACGATCACCGCGCCGCGCCCCGACCGGCTCATCGCGTTCCTCCGGCAGCCGATGACCTTCGACCCCAAGCCCGGCATGAAGGTGCTCATCCGCCCGCGCGCCCGCAGCCACAAGACTTACGAGGCGATGATTGACAAGGTCAGCCCGCAGCTAGCGCCGATCCGCGGCGAACTGTTGCCCCCGGGCCAGAGTCGCGTGGAGCTGGGCCTGCCCATCATCATTGAGAAGCTTCCCGCCGACCTGCACCTCTACGCTGGCGAACTGGTGGACCTGACGATCTACCCCAACGAAGTCTCGGCCCCCAAGGCCAGCGCACCCGAAAAACCCGCCCCGGCCCCGGCGGCGAAGTAAGCCTCAAGACTTCCGCCCCGCCCGTGACTGCCCGCCGCTCCGGAGCCGGACCGGGAAAAGTCAGGCTTGGCGCATGGGCGAGGGGCGGCTACGTTGTGTTTGACAGTTCCAATCGCCCATGAACGCCGACGGCATTCTCAAACAGCACTGGCTCCATGTGGCCATCCACTTCGCGGTGGACGCCGTCATCTTCGCGGTGGCCTTCGTCATCGGCACGGACTTCATCATCCACGACGACGACATGCAGATGCGGTTGGAGTCCTACTTGCCGGGCATCTTGCTGGGTGCGTGCGGGTTCCCCTGCCTGGTCTATATCTTCGGCCTCTACTCGCCGCAGAGCTACAAGCAGCGCGTGACCACGCGGGCCAT
Organism: Pedosphaera sp.; assembly: GCA_043731805.1. Taxonomy (GTDB): domain Bacteria; phylum Verrucomicrobiota; class Verrucomicrobiia; order Limisphaerales; family SXTU01; genus SXTU01. The sequence continues at coordinate 6,158 of JAYTIO010000234.1, forward strand.
CGTGCTGGCCGCCTGCCTCTTCGGGACGATGCTGCTGATGATCCCCCTCTTCTACCTGAAGAAATCCTTCACCATCGGCCGGGGCGTCTTCGGCTACAGCGTCTTCATCGCCTACTTCGCGATTCTCTTCCACCACGGGCTGCTGCTGCGCTCGCTGCGCAACTACCGCGAGCGCGTGGCCTTCATCATGACCTGCACGTTCGATGAGCTGGAGGCCCGTTTCTTCCAGTCCCTCGGCACGGAGAACATGGAGCTGGCCGGCCTCATCCACTACGACAACTACCAGCCCATCGGCGAGATGCGCGTGCTGGGCAAGGTCAGCGACCTCCAGGACATCGTGCGGCAAGAGGATATCCAGCGCGTCATCTGCACCAGCAAGAGCATCAGCGACCCCGCGATGTGCAAGGCCTTCTGCGAACTGCGCTACTCCGGCGTGCAAGTCATGCCGCTCGTCAGCGTCTTCGAGGAAGTCCACCAGCTCGTGCCGCTGGAACTCATCACGCCCGAGTGGCTCCTCGTGGCCAGCGCCCAGCCGCACATGCTTTACATCAAGAAGGTGAAGCGCAGCTTCGACATCGTGGTGTCATTGCTGGGCTTGTTGTTCCTCGGCCCCGTCATGCTGCTGGGCATCCTCGCCACCAAGCTGACTTCCGCCGGCCCCGCCTTCTACCGGCAGATTCGCGCCGGCCGCTTTGGCCGGCCCGTCAACGTCATCAAGCTCCGCTCGATGCGCACCGACGCCGAGAAACACGGCGCGGTCTGGTCCAGCGTCGGCAAGGACCCGCGCTCCACGCCGGTAGGCCACTTCCTGCGCAAGTATCGCATTGATGAAATCCCGCAGCTCATCAACGTGCTCAAGGGCGACATGTCCTTCGTCGGCCCGCGCCCCGAGCGCCCGGTCTTCATCGAGGAGCTGGCGCAACAAATCCCCTATTTTCAGGAACGGCTCATGGTGCAGCCCGGCATCACCGGCTGGGCGCAGGTCAACTACCCCTACGGCTCGTCGGTGGAGGACGCCAAGTGGAAGCTCGAATACGACCTCTACTACATGAAGCACATGAGCCTCTTCCTCGACCTGTTCGTCCTGCTGGACACGGTGCGCATCGTGCTCCGGGGC
>JAYTIO010000235.1:0-8606 GCA_043731805.1 Pedosphaera sp.
CTCGTGGACTCCGCCTTTCTCCGCAACACCCACGTCCACGAAACCTTCCGGGAAATTCTCGGCCAGCGCGGCAACGTCGCGCCCACGCTGCGCGCCATGCACGAGGTCAATTTTCTCGGCAAGTATCTGCCCGAGTTCGGCAAACTCACCTGCCTCGTCCAGCACGAGTTCTTCCACCTCTACACCGCCGACGAGCACACGCTCATGTGCATCCAGCGGCTCGACGACATCTGGGGCGGACGCGTCCCCAACGCCGCGCCGTATCAAGAGCTGTTCCAGAAGGTGGAGCGGCCCTTCATCCTCTATCTCGCACTGCTGCTCCACGACGCCGGCAAGGCCCTGAACGGCGACCGCCACGAGGTGGACAGCACCCGGCTCGCAGCGCGCGTGGCCAAGCGCCTCCACCTCGACGGCACGACCACGCACACGCTGCGCATACTCGTGGAGCACCACCTGGCCATCGTCCAAATCTCTCAGCGCCGCGACCTCGACGACCCCTCCGTCATCCGCTACTTCGCCGCGTTGGTGCAGACCCCGGAGAACTTAAACAAGCTCACGCTCCACACGCTCGCCGACTCCCTGGGCACCAGTGACAAGCTTTGGAACGGCTTCAAAGACTCGCTCCTCTGGTCGCTCTACCACAAGACTTTGGCCGAAGTCACGGGCACGACCACCTTCCTCTGCGCCGAAGAGAAACAGCGCGAACTGCTCTTTGAAGAAGTGGTGCGCCTGCTCCCGAGCGAAGTGGAACTCGGCGAGGCACAAGCCCACTTCGGCACGCTGCCACCGCGCTACTTCCTCATTCACAACGCCCGCGAGATCGTCGCCGATCTGGCGCTGACGGGCCGCTTCATGCGCAGCCTCCTCAGCGATGACCCGGACGTGTCACTCGCGCCCGCCATCGAGTGGGCCGACGAGCCGGACCGTGGCTGCTCGCGCGTGACCGTCTGCACCTGGGACCGCGCCGGCCTGTTCGGCAAACTCGCCGGCTCCTGCACCGCCGCCGGCCTGAACATCCTCAGCGCCCAAATTTTCACCCGCACCGACCGCATCGTCCTCGACAGCTTCGACGTGACCAGCGCGCGCACGGGTGTCCTCGCCGCCAAGGAGGAGAAGGAGAAGTTCGACCAACTTTTGTTCAAGGCGCTGGTCGGGCACGTGGACTTCGACCCGCTCATCGTGCGGCAGAAAGTCGCGAACCCGCTCTACCAGTCCCTCGAAGGCGAACACATCGCGACGAAGATCACCTTCGACAACGACACGTCCGAGACACGCACGGTGATTGACGTGGAGACCGAGGACCGCGTGGGCCTGCTCTACACCCTCTCGCAGACCTTGAGCGAGCTGGGTCTCGACATCTCCGTGGCGAAGATCAGCACCGAGAAGGGCGCGGCGATGGACAGCTTTTACGTGGGCGAGCTGAACGGGGAAAAGGTCCTCGCGCCCCACCGGCAGCACGCGATTGAAGCCCGCCTGCGCACCGCCCTGCTGAACTTCGACACGCGGGCGAAGTGAGTCGGGCGCTTGTTGCCGCCGAGGTAAGGAGGCGGACCTTGGGCACGCCGACGAATCCGCCTCCTTACCTCGGCGGCTACCGCGCACTCACCCGCCGATGCAGCTCATCGTGCGCTCAGGCTGTTGGAAGTCCGGCTCGCCGATGTGGTGGCGGTCTTCCTTGCCCAGCACGATCTCGCGCAGCCGCGCGGTGAGGTCGGCGTCGCTCGCGCTACCGCGCAGGAGCGGCTTGAGGTCGTGCTCGTGCAGGCTGAAAAGGCAGGTGCGGATTTTCCCGTCGGCAGTGAGTCGAAGCCGGTTGCAGTGGCCGCAGAAGGCTTCCGTGACCGGGGCGATGATGCCGATTTCCCCGCGCCCATCGGCGAAGGTCCAGCGCTTCGCCGTCTCGGACTTGTTATCGGACACCACCGGGCGCAGGTCGAAACGCGCCTGGAGCCGGGCGAGGATTTCCCGGCCCGGCACCACTAGATCACGCAGCCAGGCCCGGCCCGAATCCAGCGGCATGAACTCGATGAAGCGGAAGCTCACGTCCCGCTCGCGGGCGAACTCGGCCAGGCGCTCTAGCTCGTGGTCGTTCAGGCCGCGGATGACCACGGCGTTGACCTTCACGGGGGCGAACCCCAGCTCCTTCGCTTGCTCAATGCCCGCGAGCACGGAGCGCAGGCCGTCGCGGCCCGTGATGCGTTTGAAGTTGTCGGGGTCGAGCGAATCCAGGCTGAAGCTCACGCGCGTGAGGCCGGCGGCCCGGAGTGCGACGGCATGCGCGGCGAAGTGCGAGCCGTTGGTCGTCATCGCGAGGTCGCGGACGCCGGGGATGGGCGCGAGCCGCGCGACGAGCTGCGGCACGTCTCGGCGCAGCAGCGGTTCGCCACCGGTGATGCGGATCTTCTCGATGCCCAGGCCGACGGCGACGCGCACGACGCGCTCGATCTCCTCGTAGCTGAGGAGCGCGGACTTGGGTTTCCACTCGCGGACGATAGGCGTGAGCGTGGGCTGCGGGTTCTTCAGCGCGTCGAACTTGCCGCGATAGAAGTTCGCGGCCTCCTCCGTCTCCGGCAGGCAATACATACACCGGAAGTTGCAGCGGTCGGTGATGCTGACCCGGAGGTCGCGCATCGTGCGGCCGAAGGAGTCGTTCAGGGAAGCCGCAGTGTTCATTTCTTGAATCCGAGCAAGATAACCCCCACGCCAACGAGCGCGACGCCGAACCATTCGCGCGCGTTCAGCCGCTCCTTCAGGAAGACCACCGCGAAGACGGCGACGAACAGCAGACTCAACTTGTCCACCGGCGCGACTTTGGAGGCATCGCCGGCCTTGAGTGCGCGAAAGTAGCAGACCCACGAGGCCCCGGTCGCCAGGCCGGAGAGCGTGAGGAACAGCATCGGCTTCGGCTCCAGCGCGAAGGGATTGCTCCACTTGCCGGTGAAGCCGACAAACGCGGCGAGCGCGATGAGAATGACGAAGGTGCGGACCAGCGTGGCGAAATCGGAGTCAATGCCCGCCAGGCCCACCTTCGCAAGGATCGCCGTCATTGCGGCGAACACGGCGGAGAGCAGCGCCCATTGGAACCAGCTTTCGGTGGCGGGGAACATGATAGAAGCCGGCGCTGACTGCCGCACCCAACAGCTTCAGTCTAGTTGCTCGCCGGGCAAGGACTACTTCTTCTTCGTCGCGGGCGTCGCCGGGAACTCTGCTCCGACGGTCACGCTCTTGTCCGGGGCGGCCTCGGCGGGCTTGGGCGTGGCGGGCGCGGGGGGCTTGATGGTCACGGTGCCGTCGCGGTGGACTTCGACGTTGAGCTGGCTGCCCCGGGTGCTGCTCGGCTTCATGGCCGCGAGCGGCTTGAGGCCGTCATTGAGAAGCGTGGCGCCCTTGCGCTCATCCAAGAACATTCCACGGCGCATCCAGTCCACGCGGCGGGCGATGGCCTCATCGCTCTTGATGGTGGACATCTGATCCTTGAGGAAGGCCAGGTCGTTCATCTTGCGCTCCATCTCGGTGCGCTCGCCCTGCATCCGGCCGAGTTCTTTCGTGAGAAACGTCTTGTCGTCCTTCGTCACTTGCAGCTCGCCTTCCACGAAGGCGATGCGCGTGTTCAGTGTGCCGATGGTGGACTTCAGCTTGGTGATGTCCGTGTTCAGCTCGGCGACCTTCGCGTTCAACTGGTCGCGGGTCTCCTGCAAGTCCTTGATGCTCGCCTCGCGCTTGGCGATTTCCTCGGCCTTGGTCTTGTCGAGCGCGGCGTAACGGGCGGCGGCGGCCTGCGCAGCGGCCTGCGCGTCGGCCCGGGCCTTCGCCTCGGTGGCGGCGAGGGTTTCCTCGACCTTCTTGGTGGCGGCTTTGGCCTGCTCAGTCGCGGCCTGGGCCTGCTTGGTGGCCGCCTCGGCGGCCTTGGTTTCGCCCTGCGACTTGGTGAGCGCGCCCTTGGTCTGAATCACTTCGGCGGTGGTGGCCTCGACTTTGGCAACGAGCGTCTTCGCCTCCTCGCTCTTGGCGGCGAGGTTGGCGCGGACGAGCTCGTTGGTCTTGCCCAGCGCCTCGTTGACCTGTTTCTGGCTGGTGAGTTCGCCGGTGGTCTTCTTCACGTCGCCTTCGAGGGAGGCGATCTGGGTGTCGTCCGTCTTCTTTTGTTCCACCGCAGCGTTATGCCGCATGAGCAAGCCCACGCCCAGCAACACGCTCAACGCCACCAGCACCATCACTGCCGTCTTGTTATTCATACTACCGAAACATGAGGAGGGGGTGCGGATTTGGCAAGCTTCCAGCGGCGGGCGGTGAACCGGGTTGGCTAAAGGCTGGAAAGCCGGCCCGTCCCTGCTAGCCTCCCGCCCGTGAAAGCCGCGCCCAAACGTAAGCCCGCCGTCCGTTCCGCCTCCCTCATCTCCCGCGCCATGGCGCTACAGCCCAAGCCCGTCCCCGCGAAAGACCGCCGCCTCAACTTCGGCTCCCAGTGGGACTACGCACCCGCGCCCGAGGACTACAAACACATCCCCATCGCCCCGCGCCACGAACTGTTCATCGGCGGGAAGTTCGTCGCGCCACACTCGGGCAAATACTTCGCCTCCATCAACCCTGCCACCGAGGAGCAACTCACGGAGATCGCCCTCGCTGACGACGTGGACGTGGACCGCGCCGTGCAAGCCGCCCGCGGTGCTTACGAAAACGTCTGGTCCAAACTCCCCGGCAGCGAGCGCGGCAAATACCTCTACCGCATCGCCCGCATCATCCAGGAGAAGGCCCGCGAACTCGCCATCCTCGAAACCCTCGACGGCGGCAAACCCATCAAGGAGTCGCGCGACTTCGACCTGCCCATGGTCGCCGCGCACTTCTTCTACTACGCCGGCTGGGCGGATAAACTGAAGTATGCCTTCCCCGGCAAGACCCCGCGCCCGCTCGGCGTCGCCGGGCAAATCATCCCGTGGAACTTCCCGCTCCTCATGGCCGCGTGGAAAATCGCCCCCGCCCTCGCCTGCGGCAACACCGTCGTCCTCAAGCCCGCCGAGACCACCAGCCTCACCGCGTTGCGCCTCGCCGAAATCTTCGCCGAGGCCGGCCTGCCCGACGGCGTCGTCAACATCATCACCGGCGCGGGCGCGACCGGCAGCGCGCTCGTGAACCATCCCGACGTGGACAAAATCGCCTTCACCGGCAGCACGGAAGTGGGGAAGCACATCGCGAAAGCGTGCGCCGGATCGAAGAAGAAGTTGACCCTCGAACTCGGCGGCAAGGCCGCCCACATCATCTTCGAGGACGCCCCGCTCGACCAAGCCATCGAAGGCATCATCAACGCCATCTACTTTAACCAAGGCCACGTCTGCTGCGCCGGCTCGCGCCTCTTCGTGCAAGAGAGCATTCACGCCAAGGTCGTTAAGAAGCTCCGCGACCGCCTCGCCACCCTGCGCGTCGGCAACCCGCTCGACAAAAACACCGACATCGGCGCCATCAACTCCCGCGCGCAGCTCGACAAGATCCGCGAGTTGGTCCAGAGCGGCGTGGACGAGGGCGCGGACCTTTACCAAGCGAAGTGCGCGCTGCCGGCGAAGGGCTATTGGTTCCCGCCCAGCTTCCTCACCGGCGTGACTGCGAGCCACCGCGTCGCCCAGGAAGAAATCTTCGGCCCCGTGTTGAGCGTGATGACCTTCCGCACGCCCGAGGAAGCCATCGAGCGCGCGAACAACACGCCCTACGGCCTGAGCGCCGGCGTGTGGACCGACAAAGGCAGCAAGATTTTCAAGCTCGTGTCCAAGCTCCGCGCCGGCGTCGTGTGGGCGAACACCTACAACAAGTTCGACCCCACCTCGCCCTTCGGCGGCTACAAGGAAAGCGGCTTCGGCCGCGAGGGCGGCGTGCAGGGGCTGGCGGCGTATTGCTGGCTGGAATAACTTCCGCTGTCATTCGGCTGGCTGTTCCTCAGCCCGGAGGGCTGGCGGAACTTAGCCGGGGGGGGTAACACCCCCGGTTGGCCCGGCAATGAAACCATGCGCCCCGGCGGGGCGCGGGAAATGCCCGGACGACCGACCGGGTGACGCACACGCTTCCGCCGCCCCGGCCGGGGCGGTTGTCCTTCGGGTGCGCTGACCGGGGGTGTTACCCCGGCTAAGTTCCGGCACCCCTCCGGGTTGCTCGCGCGAACCACCGGACGCGTCCCCTTGCTCCAGCGCGGGCTGCCCACCTCCCTTCACCTGGCAAGCAGACCGCCATGCGCGGCCTAGCCCGTCACCGACTGGCTCACCACGTCGCTCCACTGGCCGACTTGCGCGTCGCCGATGCGGTAGATGGCCTTGTATTTCCAAAGCGCGGTCTGGCCGGCGGCGGGCAGGGCGAAGGTGTCCACGTAGTCGGGCACGGTGTCTATGGCGAGGAACACGAAGGTGCCGTTGCCCCGGTCCACATGGATTTCCAAGGCGTCGGCGTGGCCCTTGGGCCAGAGCACGGCGGGGTGGCCGGCTTGCAGTTCGACCTTGAGCAGGGGCTTGAGGGTGTTCGGGTCGAAGCTCTGCTCCGCTCCTATGATGTCGAGGTCCTGCCCGATGGCCTCGGTGTAGCCGGAGTGTTTCTTGATGCGGGCGCAGAGGGAGGAGACGCGGGTGAAGATGCCGGGCGCGACGAGCGCAGGGGCGGTGCCGAGGGTGGGGGCGGTGGGGAGCGGCCCCATCGCGGTGCCGGTGCCGTTGCGGGCGGCGTTTTTGTAGGCGGTCCATTGCTGGGCGGCGGCGGTGTATTGGGTCTGCGCGCCCATGACGTAGTCGAAGAACAGCGCGTCGGCGATGACGCTGTCGCGTTCGGCGTTGGTGACGCCGACGGTGTTGGCGTGGGTGGACAGGCGCTCGGCGAGGTGGTTGATCCAGCCGCGTTTGCCGGTGTCGGTGGGCGAGAGGAAGTAAGCTTTTGCCATAGTTTTGGTGGGTCAGGGGTTCAGGGGACGTTTCCTGCCCCCGCCAACTGGCTGGAGCGTGAAAAGGGGTGAAAAGGGGTCAAAACAGCGCTTTTGGCCGAAACGGGCCTTGTTTGAGCGGTTGCCAGAGTTGTAGCAGCCGTTAAAACAAGCCTCGCAATGGCTGCGAGGGTTGTTTGAGCCATCGCCAGGGTTGTCGCAACGGTTGCGAGGGTTGTGGCAGTCGTCGCGAGGGTTGTTTCAGCCCTTGCCACAGTTGTGGCGACGGTTGCGAGGGTTGTTTTAGCGGTTGAAAGAGTTGTCGCAGTCGTTGCGAGAGTTGTGGCGATGCCTGAAGAAGTTCCTTCCGTCGCCGAAAGAAGCCGTGGGTTTTGGGAAAAGCCCGCCCGCATCGTGTCCAGCCGAGCCGTTACCACGCACAATCTTTTGGGGGTTCCTTGCTTCATGGTTTGGGCATTGAGCGCCTGGCACGCCGCAAGTTCAACTGTTTTCCTGAACCGGAAGCCGCAGTGGACGCAAAGGCGCAGAGCCGCAGGGTGGTGCCGCGCGAGGCTTCTGCCGGGCCGGCTCGCGGGGACGTTCGCCCTACCGAACACGGCCCCATGAGCCGCTACTGGCGACGGGGGGTGCTCGATCCGGGCTTTTCCTTTCGCCGCAAGCTTGTCTTTCCCCGGACCACGCGTTGAAGATGCGTTCCTGAACATGAACCCCATGCCCCGCGCCCCGCGCCATTTCGCTTCGCTCTTCACTTCCACTTTGCTCGCCAGCGCGCTGCTCTTCGGCACCGCGTCGCTGCGTGCCCAGACCATCGCCGTCACGACCAATGACGTGGCGCTCATGCGGCAGATGCTCGCCACCGTGTCGGCGTGGGACGCCACGGGGAAGAAGGCCTTCGACGCGCCGGTGCTCGCCGAATTGGATGGGCAGTGGCGCAAGGGCTACGACCCGTTGCTCCGCATCCGCGCGCGCGAGTTGGTGCCCGCGTTCGAGAAGGCCGCGCTCGCGCGACCGCACTTCCTCGCCGTAGCCGAGGCAGTGAAGGCCGCGCGCGGCACGGTGCGCTTCGAGGGCGGCGGGCCGCAGTGGTTGCGTGACGTGGCGGGCGACGATGCGATGCCCCTCTTCGACCGGCTCACGGCCATTGACCTCAACGACAAGGGCAACCCGCACGACCCGACTTACCAACGCAACACCACCCTCAGCGACGGCTGGCTCACGAACCTCGTGAACCTTCCCGACCTCGCTTATCTGGACCTCTCGAACAGCAACATCGCCGGGCCCGGCCTCAAGCACGTCGGCGCGTTGAAGAGCCTGGAGCGGCTCAACCTCACGCTCACACTCATCACTGACCCGTGGCTGGAGCAGCTCGGCGGGTTGACGAACTTGCGCGTCATCTCGCTCGCCTCGGCCAAGAGCAGCGGCGCGGGCTACAAGTTCCTCGGTAACTTGAAGCGGCTGGAGTCGGCAAACTTCCACACTGCGCCGGTGGATGATGCGGGCATCGCCGGCATCAGCAAGGTGCCGAGCCACGAGCGGTTGGAGCTTGTCCACACGCACTTCACGGACGCCGGCGCTCTGCCGCTGGCGAAGCTCGTGAATCTCGAACGTCTCCAGCTCGGCAGCCGCAAGGCCACCGGCGCGGCTGTGAAGCCGCTCACTGGTTTGAAGAAGCTCCGCGAGCTGGACCTGCACGACG
>JAYTIO010000236.1:0-3310 GCA_043731805.1 Pedosphaera sp.
CCACGAACCGCACATCCACCGCGCCCATGTGCGCGCAGTAACCGAGCTCCAGGCCCGCGTCCGTCAGCGGCTTCAGCGGCCCGGCGATGCGCTCCTCCAAGTAAGATTCGCCAATGCCCACCGTCCGCAATGTGCGGCAGACGAAGTCGCCTTCGAGCGGCAGCTTGCCCCGCAGCAGGGGCGCGACTTGGTTCGTGAACATCGGACGCAGCTCGCGCGGCGGGCCAGGCAGCATCACGAGCCAGCTCGCCTTGTCGCCGTTGCGGAACGGATTCGGGCTGACCTGCAACGCGAGGCCGGGCGCGGTGCCGTGGGCGTTGTGCAGGACGACGGCGCCCTCGGGCACCATCGCCTGCACGCGCGTGCTGGCGGGCATGGGACGGTTGCGCTGGGCGAAGAAGCCTTCCACGTGCGCGACGATGGCGGGGTCTTCGCTCAACTTGCGCCCGAGCAAGGCCGCGATGCGGTCGCGTGTGATGTCGTCCGAGGTCGGCCCGAGTCCGCCGGTGGTGATGATGAAGTCCGCGCGGCCCAACGCCTCGCGCACCGCTTGCTCGATGTCGTCCGCCGTGTCCGCGACCGCGACTTGCCGCGTGACGACGTAGCCGAGGTCCGCGAGCTGACGGCAGAGCCACTGCTGATGCGTGTTCAGCACACGCCCGAGCATCAGCTTGCTGCCGGTGTTGATGAGTTCGATGTTCATGGCGGGGAAACTGAATCAGCCACGAAAGAACGCAAAGAACTCAAAGCGGATTTTCCTTTGCGCTCTCTGCGTCCTTTCGTGGCAAGTCATTTGGAAGCTCCGTGCGCCAACAGCAGCGCGCCGGTCGGCACAGAATCCTCACCCAAGGCCGCCAGCACTACGCTCGGACCGGGCGCGAAGGCTTCCATCACGTAGCGCTTCAGCGCGCTCGCCACGGCTGCGCGCAAGGGCTCGCCCACGAGTGAGAGACCACCGCCGAGCACGATGACTTCCGGGTGCATGAGCTGCGTGACGTGCGAGAGACCGAACGCAAGGTCGTCGGCCACTTCGTCGAGGATGCGTTGGGCGAGCGCGTCGCCTTGCGCGAGGGCGGGCGCCAGCGCGCGGGCTTCGCCGTGGTCGGCATCGGCGGTGAGTTTCGCGAGTGGACACCACGGCTCGCGCTGGCAGGCCTCGCGGATTTTCCGGTCCACGGCCCAGCCGGAGCAGCGCTGCTCGACGATGACGCCGGACCTGTCCAATCGCACATGACCAATCTCCGCTTCGCCCGGCTTCGCGCCGTGGTAGATGCGCCCGTCCACGACCAACCCGCCGCCCACGCCGCTGCCGAGCGTGACGTAGAAGACCGGATTGCGGCCCACGCCCGCGCCGCGCAACGCCTCGCCGAGCGCCGCCGTGTTCGCGTCGTTGTCCACGGTCACCGGCAGGCCGGTGAGGCCGCGCAGCCATTCGCCGAGGGGAAATTCCGACCAGCCTTCGATCTGGTGCGAGCAGCAGATTTGCCCGGTCGCCGAATCCACTGGGCCGCCGAAGCCGACGCCGAGAGCAGCGGGCGTCGCGAGTTTCATCAACTCGGGCAACGCGCCGGCAATCTGCTCGCGGATGCCCGCACCGCCGCGTGCCTTGTCCACCGTGAAGCGCCGCCGCGCCGTGAGGCGCGCCGCCGCGTCGCCCGCGACGAGTTGCAGCTTGGTGCCGCCGATTTCGATGCCGAGGAAGCTTCGCTGCATGCCGAGGATTCCACCGGCGGGCTACCCGGATTGCACGGAGAAAAGCATGCCCGAATCCGCTTCCTCACTTGCGGGTGCGGAGCTGCTGCGGGCGGGGGCCGCCCGCGCACCGCGCACCAGTCAGTCTACGAAGAGGAACTCGTTCGCCGAGAGCAGCACTTGCACGAGCTGCGCCCACGGCGGGAGCGCGGGCTGCGCCAGCGCCTCCACGCCTCGGAAATCTTTCTTCGCGTCCCATTCCTTCACCAGCACGGGCGCGCCGGCCGCAGCGGCGGCGGTGTTCAGCTCGGTGATGACCGGGGCCCACTTGAACTCGTCGCTGTTCAGGTTCGCGCGGTAGTCCACGATGAAGTCAATCGTGTCGCCGGCCTTCACGGCGGTGGTGGGCACGCGCAGGTCCTCCGCTGAGTTGTGAACGGTCACGGTGCGGAGCTGGCCCGCCAAGCTGCTGACGATGAACGCGCGGACACCGTCACCCGCGCTGGTCTCGTGTGCGATGCGGCCTGTGATGCTCACGACGCCATCGCGCGGTGCGACCCAGCGGCGGATGACCGCGTGCTGGAGGTCGTTGCCGGCGTGCCCGCCCTCGGCGGTGAGTTGCGCCCAGCCGAGCTCGGCGTCCGGCCACTGCGGGCCGCCTTGCCAGGCCTTGCCGGTGAAGTGCGGGAGCGCGGCGAAGTTTTTCAGCTTGCGCGTGGCCTCGTCGTATTCGCCCCAGCCGTAGCGCCACTGATTCTCCGGCGGCGGCTTGGCGGCTTGCGGCCGGCTCGCCTCCGCGTCGGCCACGAAGCGCACGGCGGCGGCGGCTTGCGTGGGCGTGGGCTCGCGCTGGTAGAGCGCGCGGTAGAGCCGGCGAACCTTCTCCTCCGGCGAGCTGAGGCTGGTGAAATCCGGGCGCGCGGCGAGCGCCTTGGCCCGGGCGGCGACGAACGGGTGGTTGAGGAAAAACAGCGCCTGCTGCGACACCGTGGTCTCGTGGCGCTGCGGGATGTGGAGGTCGGGATTGGCGAAGTCGAAGACGCGGAAGACGCCGGGCAGATACTGGCGGTCCACGAGGCCGTAGAGGCTGCGGCGTTGGCTGGCGAAGATGTCCACCGGCTTGCCGCCGGGCGTGGCGTCGAGCTCGCCGCTGACGGCGAGGAGCGAGTCGCGGAGTTCCTCGAAGTCGAGGCGCTGGCGGTTGGCGTGGGCGAGCAGGCGGTTGGAGGGGTCGGTTGAGTTTTGGGTTTTGAGTTCTGAGTTCTGAGTTTGCGACGCTTGCTGATACGCCGCACTCGTCACCATGAGCCGGTGCATCGCCTTCAGGCTCCACCCCTCGGCGACGAAACGGCGGGCGAGCCAGTCGAGTAGCTCGGGGTGGCTGGGCGGCTCGGCGCGCAGGCCGAAGTCGCTGGGCGTCGTGACCAGGCCCGCGCCGAAGTGGTGGAGCCAGAGGCGGTTCACCAACACGCGGGCGGTGAGCGGGTTGTCCGGGCTGGTGATGGCGCGGGCCAGTTCGAGCCGTCCGCTGCCGTGCGTGAAGGGCTGGCGCTGCGGGCCGGCGAGGACTTGCAGGAACTGGCGCGGGACGGCGTCGCCCTTGTTCTTCGGGTCGCCG
>JAYTIO010000237.1:0-15882 GCA_043731805.1 Pedosphaera sp.
CAACTGCCCCAGCACGCGCAGCGCGAAGAGCGGGTTGTTCTTCAAGTAGCGCGGCCCCAGCCGGCGCGGCTCCTGGCACAGCCGGTAAAACCACTCCAGCCCGCTGCGCTGCATCCAACGCGGAGCCTGCGACTTCGTGCCCGCCAGCATGTCGAACGCCGCGCCGACGCCGAGCATCAGCGTCGTGTCGAGGCGCGCGAGGTTCGCGGCCATGAAGCGCTCCTGCTTCGGCGTGCTCAGGCCGACCCAGATCATGTCCGGCTTCGCAGCGGCGACCTGGGCGGTGAGCGCAGCCTGCTCCGCGTCGTTCAGTGGACGGAACGGCGGCTCGTAGGTGCCGGTGACTTGCAGACCGGGAAACTTCTCTGTGAGCACAGCGCGCAACCGCTCCGCCGTGCCGTTTGCACCGCCGCAGAAGAAGTGCCGCCAGCCGCGCGCCACGGATTCGCGCATCACCAGCGTCATCAAGTCCGGCCCATACACGCGGCCCATGTCACGGTGCCCAGCCAGCCGGCCCAGCCAGACCATCGGCATCCCGTCGGGGGTGTTGAGGAAGGCGCGGTTCAAGATGCGGCGGAACTCCGGGTCGTCCTGCGCCTCGCTCACGCCGTGGACGCCAGTGACACACACGTAGCCCTTGCGCCGCTCCGCCACCGCGCCCGTGATGGCACCGAGCGCCGTCGTCAGGTTCAGCACGCTGACGCCGACGCCGAGCACGTTCACGCGGCGTGGCCCTACTGAAGCTGATGGGGCAGGTATCAAGTGGTAGTTAAAGTTGGCGACGGAACCAATACGTCAACAGGAGCAAGGCAACCAACAGCATGAATCCCCAACGCATGACACGCTCAAATGCGGCTGCGGACTGATAGACTTGTCCCAGCTTCGTCCGATCAAAACGGCTCTTCACGTAGAGTGAAACGACGAGCGCCAGACTGATTGCGTATAGGCAGCCAAACAGCCACATCAAGAGCGCCACCACCTGTTGAAAGGCTTCCAAGCTCATCTGGATGCTGACGGGTCTGCAGCCGACCGATGGCTGCCAAGTTTCATCGGACGTGATTCAAAAACTCCTCCGCGTCCACTGTGGCATCGCGCAGCGCGCCCTTGAGGGTGAAGCGATCCACTTCATTGTGAAACGGGAAGACAATGCGTCGTCCATCGGGGTGCTCCATTTTGACGTGACTGCCCTTGCGGTGAATCTCCACGAAACCGAGACGCTGAAGGGCGGTCAGCACCTGCCGGCCCGATAGCAGCGGCAGTTTCACAGCGTGAGCGCCACGACCTCGTGGTTCTCGTCCGTAACAATTTCTTTGGGCGACGGCTCCAGATAAAGGTCAATCGCCTCGCGGATATTGCGGAGCGCCTCATCCCGGGTGCGACCCTGTGACCAGCAGCTCCGGAGCGAAGGACAGCGCGCCGAGAAGTAGCCATCCTCACCGCGTTCGATAACAACTTGGAGTGTCATAGTGGAGAGCTTAGGCGGCTGCGTGGCTGGGTCAATTCGTCCGTCCGTTCACCAGCAGAACCCTTCATACTTCGCCGGGAGTTCCTTCAAGTCCGCCCAGCCGTTCACATCCAGCACATGGTGGGCAGGCGTCACGAGCTTCTTCAGTTCAGCCAGCGGGGCGCACTTTTGCGCGGCCACGATGAGGCCACGCGGGCCGATGGCGGCGGCGAGGTCGGTGTGCAGGAGGCTGGCGAGGTGCGGCATCTTGGTGTCGATGACGCGTTTGTTCGCGCCGACGAGCGCGGCGAGGTTAAGCGCGGGGTCGTAGATGCGCAGCTTGTAGCCGCGGCCCAGGAGCGCCTGCGCCACGTCCACCATCGGGCTTTCGCGCAGGTCGTCGGTGTTGGACTTAAAGGACAGGCCGAGGATGACGACTTCGCGATGCTCGGTCTCGGTGATGAGTTGCAGGAGGCTGGCGAGGTGCCGGTCGTTGCTGGTGAGGAGATTTTCGAGCAACGGGAGGCTCAGGCCGTTGCTGCGGGCGAGGTTGGTGAGCGCACGCACATCCTTGGGCAGGCAGGAACCGCCGAAGGGGTTGCCGGGCTTCAGGTAGTAGCTGGAGATGTTCAGGCGCGTGTCCTGGCAGAGCAGCGCCATGACGGCGCGCGAGTCCACGGTCAGCGATTTGCCGACGCGGCCAATCTCGTTGGCGAAGGTAATCTTCGCGGCATGGAAGGCGTTGCAGGTGTATTTCACCATCTCGGCGGTGGGCCAGTTGACGACGGAGGCTTTCTCGCCAAAGAGGTTCTTCATCAAGTCCGCCGGCGGCGCGGAGCCATCGCGCGAGCCGACGACGGCGAGCGAAGGCGTCTCGAAATCCGCCACCGCCGTGCTCTCGCGGAGAAACTCGGGGTAGTAGAACACTTGCAACATCCCGCGCAGGACGAGGTCGGAGAGGAGGGCGTCCACGAGCTTCTCCGTGCTGCCGGGCAGCATCGTGCTGCGGAAGACGAGGGTGTGGGGCTTGGGTGATTTGCGAAGCGCGTCGCCGATTTCGCGGGCCACGCCGCGCACGTAGTTGAGGTCCAGCCCGCCCGCCGCGTTGGAGGGCGTGCCGACGCAGACGATGGAAAGCTCGGTGTCGGCGATGGCGTCAGCGCAACTCTGCGTGGCGCGAAGCAAGCCCTTGGCCTTCGCGCCCTTGAGCAGTTCGTCCAGGCCCGGCTCGACGATGGGCGGGATGCCATTGTTGAAGTCCTCGACCTTGGCCGGATGCACGTCCACGCCGACGATGGAGTGGCCGTGGCTGGACAAACACCCCGCCGTGACCGCGCCCACGTAGCCCAAACCGAAGATGCTTATTCTCATGCGTCGCGGGAGGCTAGGAAACGGCGGGTGAAATGCAAGGCTCGGGCGCGTGGCGGACGCATCCGCGCACTGCCCCCCGGAGCGCGAGCCGTCCCGGCTCGCAACGGCTTCGCTGGTTGAGAGCGGATGGAGAGTCCCGATGCTTCACTTCGTTCTAGGCCGCTGCGGACGGGGACCGTCCGCGCGCCGGGGGCAGTGCGCGGATGCGCCCGCGCGAGTGCCACAACTTTGGCGCTTGGAAGCCGCCTTGCTCCTGCCCTTCAATCCCGCCGTGCAACGAGCCGCGTGGCGTGATGCCGTCGCCCAGTGCGCTGACCCCCAGCGCGCCCAGCACTACCACGGCCGCCTCGCCGCCGTGGCGGGCGAGGCGACCTTCCGTTCGCTTTCCGCCGAGCCGGCGCGCGTGCTCGCGGCACTCTTCAGCGGTTCGCCGCCCATGAGCGAGTTGCTGGTCGCGCACCCGGAGTGGCTCCCGATGGTGCTCGCCCCGGAACGGCTCGCCGCTCCAGGCCACGAGGCGAGCTCGCGGCGCGAGGTGAACGGCTGGCTCAAGCCCGCCCTCGCCCGGCGCGACTTCGCCGCCGCCCGCGCGCAGCTCCGGCACTTCCAGCAGCGCGAGCACCTGCGCATCGCCGTGCGTGACCTGGCGCGGCTGGGCTTGGGGCCGGACCTCGCCCGCGAGCTGACCACCGTCGCCGACCTGTGCCTCGGAGTCGTCCTGCAACTCTGCCTGGCCCAGCTCACCGACCGCCTCGGCTCCCCGTGGCATCGCGACGCCGCCGAGCGCTGGCAGCCGACGCCCTTCGCGGTGTTGGGCCTGGGCCAGCTCGGCGGACAGGAGCTGGACTATCGCTCCGAGGTGGCGCTGCTCTTCGTGTATGCCGAGGAAGGCGAAGTCTTCCAGATGCCGCCGAAGCCGGACGATCCCGCCGGTGAGGGCATGACCAGCCGCGCGTTCTTCCAGCAGCTTGCCGAACAGTTCCTGGCCGAGGTGGAGCGCCCCACGCCCGAGGGCGCGCTCTATCGCGTGGATGCAAGTCTGCGGCCGAAAGGCGACGCCGGCCCGCTCGTGCGCTCGCTGGCGGGCTACGAAAACTTCTACTCGCAATGGGGCCGGGCCGGGGAGCGCCAACTGCTCATCCAAGCGCGTGGCGTCGCGGGTGACGCGGCGCTCGCGGAGGAGTTCCTGGCGATGGTGCAGCCGTTTCGCTATCCGGGTTCCTTGACGGACGGCGGGCTGGAGGAAATCGCCGCCGTGAAGCGCCGCCTCGACGCAGAGACGGCGCCGGGCGGCGAGCGGGACCGCCACGTGCGGCGTGGACGCGGCGGCCTCCGGGAGATTGAGTTCGTCGCGCAGACGTTGCAGTTGCTCCACGCCGGCAAGACTCCGTTTCTCCAAGGCGCGCAGACCCTGCCCACGCTGGAGCGGCTCGCCCGCTATCATCTGCTGGCTGCCGACGAGGCGCTCGCCCTCACCGAGGCCCACAGCTTCCTGCGCGACGTGGCGCACCGGCTCCAACTGGAGAACCCGCTCCAGCCACACACTCTCCCAACCGAGCGCAAGGCCCGCGAATGCCTCGCCACCTTGATGGGTTTCGACCGCCTCCGCGACTTCGAGGCCGCGCGCCAGCAGCACGGCGACCGCGTGCGCCGCGTGTATGAGAAGTTTCTCCAAGCCGAGGAAGCCGTCGTGGCCGCACCGCTCCCACGCGATTGGGTGGCGAGCGAAGGCCAGTGGCTCGAACTGCTCGCCGCGAAATCCTTCCGCGCGCCAGGGCAGGCGGTGCCGGCGCTGAACGAGTTCGTCCACGGGGTCGCCCCCGCGCACGCCACGCCGCGCACGAGCGAACTGGCGTGGCAGCTCGTGCCCAAGCTGCTGGCGCTGTGCCCGGAGCGCCGTAGTGGGGCGGGCGGCCTCGCCCGCCCAAGTCCGCCGGACGTCCCGCCCGGCGAACGCCAGCGCGCGGGACGTGCGCAGGACGAAGGCAGTCGGGACGACTGCCCCACTAAAACCCACGCCCGAGCCGCAGCCCCAAAGGGCCGCCGCCCCGCGCCCGTCCTCGCCGACCCTGACCGCGTGCTCGCCCAACTGAACCGGTTCGTGACCGCTTACGGCGCGCGCACCTCGCTCTACGAGGCGTGGGCTTGCACCCCGAAGGCCTTCGCGCTGTTGCTCTGGCTCTTCGACCGCTCGGAGTTCCTCGGCGAGTTGGCGATGCGCACGCCGGACTTGGTCGAGGAATGGGAACAGGGGGACCGGCTGCACCACGCCAAGCCCGCCGTCGAGCTGCTCACCGGCTTGCGCCACGGGCTGCACGAGGCCGACCAGCACGCTTGGCTGCGACGCTTTTGCCACGCCGAGTTCATGCGCCTCGGGCTGCGCGACCTCCACAGCCTCGCCAGCTTGGAGGAACACCTGGCCGAACTCAGCGCGTTGGCGGAGGCCAGCCTGCGCTACGCCCTCGCAGTCACGCTGCGCCGGCATCAACTCCAGGCCGCGCCACTCGCCGTCATCGGCCTCGGCCCGCTCGGCGGCGGGGAACTCACCTACGGCTCCGTCCTCGACCTGCGGTTCATCGCCGACGACCGCGCGGGCCAGCTCGCCCCGCTCCAACCGCTCGCCGCCGAGGTGCTGGACCTGCTCTCGGCCTCGACCGGGCTGGGCCACGTCTTCGCCACCGCCACCGCCACCGGGAGCCAGCTCGTCACCACGCTCGGCGCAAGCGAGGACTACTTCCGGCAACACGCGTCGTTGGGAGAACTCCTCGCGTTGAGCCGCGCCCGCTTCATCGCGGGCCATGCGGAGGTGGGCCGCGACTTCGTGCAACGGTGTGGCGAGCTGTGCGACTTCCGGCCGGACGGCCAGCGCACGGCTCGGCCCGCGCAAGGCCTGGGCAGCTCGGACACCGTGCGCATCGTGGGCAGGCTGACGATGGACACCGGCTTGCAGGCCGTCCCTCGCAGCCGCCCTGCGTGCTACACGCCCTCCTGGCTGGCCGAGTTGGCGACGCTGCGGGAACCGGTGCGCATCCCCCCGGACCAAGAGCCGCTGGCGTTCCGGGCCGGCGCGGGTGGCCTCGCGGACTTGGAGTTGCTCGCGCAGACCGCGTGCCTGGCCCACGGCTGGCAGGAGCCGAACACGCTCCGGGCACTCGCCCGCGCCCGCCAGTCCGGCGCGCTGCCCGCGAAGGACGCTGACGTCCTGCTCACCAGCTACCGCCAGCTCCGCCGCCTCGAAAGCATCCTCGGCCGTTGGAGTGGCGCAGCCGAAACAACGTTGCCCGCCGACTCGGCTGCGCAATCCCGCGTGGCGACCCACTGCGGCTTCGCGACCACTGCGGCGTTCTTCAAGGCGCTGGCGGGCTGGCGCGCGGAAGTGCGACGGGTGTTCAGCGGGCTGATTTCAGCCCGCCCGCCGCCGTCGGGCAGCGGCTGACGGGCAACTTCAACATTCGGATTCAACCAAAGCCGGGGCCGGGTCGAGCCAGGCCCGGCGTTCCACTCACGCCTCCCCCGGCGTCACGCCCAGCACCACGTCCCAGCGCGCAGCAAGCTCGCCGGCCTTCGAGCCGGGCAGCGGGGCGAAGGCCACCGTCACGTTGTCGCGCTGCTTCGCGTCCTTGATGCCCTTCCAGACGAAGTCCTTCTCGTTGCCTGGATGGCCTTGGATGTAGCACTGGGTGATGAGTTCCTTCTTCCCCTTGAGCTTCACGGCCAGGTGAATGTGCGGCGCGCGGCCGGGATAGGGCACGGGCTTGATGGTGCGGAAGAGATACTCGCCCGTGCAGCCGGTGAGGAAGCGGCCAAAGCACTGGAAGTTCACGTCGCGCTTGGTCGCGTTGCCGCCGCTGCGGCTGTGGAGGTAAACGCCGGTGGAATCGCACTGCCAAATCTCGATCGTGGCGTTGCGGATGGGCGTGCCGCTGGCGGTAAGCAGCCGGCCACTGAGCCAGGTGATTTCGCCGACGGCGGGCGTGAGCGAGTCGTTGACCACGACGAGGTCATTGTCCGTGTCGAGCGGCAGCTTGTCGGGGTAGAACGGTCCTTCGGTCTGGCGCGGCGTGAGCGTAAGCTGCTCGGCGAAGAGGCCCGGCACGGTGCCGAGTGCGGCCGTGAACGCGAGCTGGCGGAGGAACTGGCGACGGGGGGAATAAAGGTGGAAAGGGCGGAGCGCGATGGCAGTCATGGCCCGAATAAACACCGACCGAACGCAGGGGTCACGGAAAACTTCGCGCCCCGCCAGAGGCGTTACTTGACCAGCGTCACCTGGAGGTTCACCGCCGGGAACAGGCGTGAGAGGCCGGTGGCTTCGTAGTAGGCAATCATCTTCCAGTGCGAGTTCACGAGCCAGGCCACCGGGTAGTTGAAGCAGAAGGGCAGGCCGTTGTTGAAGGTGAGCCGCTTGCGCGTCATCTGCGAAAAGCGGAAGTCGAAGTAGTAACCGCGGAACTTCCCCTCGTAGGTGTTCCCGGCGAAATAGTTGAACGTCTTCGAGGAAAACATATTGATGTGCGTGGGGTCGTCGAAGTTGTTCACCGCCGTGAAGTGCGGCACCTGGATGCGGATCTGGCCGCCGGGCACGAGCAGCCGCAGGCACTCCTTAAGCAACGGGACGTAGCTCACGTGCTCGAACACGTCCTCGCAGAGAATCTCGCTCACCGTGCCATCGGCGAAGGGCAGCGGGAGCTGGTTCAAGTCATGCACCACGTCCACGCCGGGCAGCTTGGCGCAATCCAGATTGACCCAGCCCGGATAGATGTTCGTGCCGCAGCCGAGGTGGAGTTTGATGGGTTGGCTCATGGTGTGACTGCTGACGCTGGGCGGATTCTTAATCACGCCTCCGCCCTGAAGCAATCGGAAGTCCGGCGCGGCCTGGTCACGCCTCGTAGAACTTCGGCATCCCCATCTCCACGCCGAACCGCTGCCGGAAGTCTTCGAACTCGGGCCGCAGCCGCTCGCGGTCGGCGGCGTGGATGAGCCGCGGGTCCGGCCGCCAATGGTGTTCGGCAATGTCCTGCGTCCACGCCTGGCCGGCGGCGAGTTGGTGCTCCTTCAACTGCTGGTTTAGCTTGCGCGTGCTGCCGAAGCAGGAAATGTCGTTGTCCATCACCCACTTTCGCGGTGAGTAGCGTTCTGCCTCCGCGATGAAGCGCGTGAGCTGCGCACCGAGGTCGGCGTGCTGGAGGAAGCAGCCGGTGGCTGCGTTGATGAACACCCGCGAGCCAATCGCCGCGTCCTCGTAAAGCCCCACCGGCGTGTTGGCGAACATGGATTCCACGACGGCGACGCACGAACCCTCGCGCCGCGAGAGGATGAGGCTGACCTTGGCGTGCCGCAGGGCCTCGTTGAGCACGGCGTCGGTCACGCTCTCGCGCAACTCGAAGCGGTCGGCCACGCCGAACGCCTCCGCTTCGGCCATGAGCACCGCGCGCGAGCGCTTCCCGTTGTGCGTGCCGATGAGCACCACCTTGAGCGAGCGGGGCATGTCTCGCAGCGCGTGGAAGAGCGCGTGGTGGCGCTTGTATTTGCCGAAATTCGCCAGCATGAGCAGATCAATGTTCTTCTGCGCGAAGGGCACCGGCTCATACCAACTGGGGTTCACCCAGCTCGAAGCGTAGAGCGGCACCATGACGTTGTTGCGTCCGAGCCGGGGGAAGATTTCCAAGTCCGCCGGGTTGCTCAGGAGCGTGAAGACCGGCCCGGGGAAGGCGGCGGGAAACACACAGTCCAGCAGGCTGTGCGGCGGACTCCAGGTGGGCGAGACGACCAGCAGATAACGTTTGGCGAGCTGTTCCAGATCGCAGTGGGCAAGTAGGCGCTGCCACTGATACTCGAAAGAAACAAACACCACGCCCTTCTCCCGCTCGCTCACCCAAGGCTTGAGCAAGAGGCCCTTCTCCACCTTTTTGCTGTCGGCGCTCGGCCCGAACTCCAACCAGTGAATCGGGCGGCGGTCCAGGCGGCGGACCAACTCGGCGATCTGCGCCTCAATCCTGAGCAGCAGGTCTTGATTCGTGGCCAGCCGCGCGGCCCCGCAGAGGTGGTGGATGGCCCGCGCGATGGACTGCGGATCGGCATCGTTGGCCGTCGGCACCGTGGCCAGCTTGGTGCGGCACAACCCCCAGCGGACGAGATCGAGTTGGCGCAACCGATCCTCCCATTCGATCGTGAAAGAGTTCTTCATGCGTGTGCGGTCAGTGGCGGAATGGTAACCAGGAACCAGAGCGGCACCAACATTTTTGCCACAGGGGGCGGCGGGCACTTCAGGACTGCGCGAGGAGCGTCCGGACCTTCGCCTTCGCCGTGGCGGCGTGGTCCGCCTTCCGATACGCGCCGAAGTCGCTGAACCAATACTTCTTGGCGATGCGATACATCCAGTGCTTCTCGGGGATTTCCTCGCCGGGGAGCCATTGGCTGAAGCGCGGCGTCATCGCGTCGAGCTCGGCCATCGCGGTGCCACGGACGGTGGTGTCGCGCGCGCCGTGCTTCACCACGAGCTGCTTCACCAAGTCGGGACGCTCCAAGACCACGCAGCCGCGCGTGTGCTCGGCGCTGAGTTCGCGGAAGTCTTTGAGGAACGCGCTGTCGCGCATCGTTTCGTAGATGCCGCGCGGGTCGCTGATGTTCTCGGTGGCGAATTGGATGATGGGGCACGGCTCGAGGTCGCCCTTGGGCCCGATGTGGTGCGAGACGCCGGTGGACATGGGGCAGAGCGCCTGGCCCTCGCCGTCGTAGTAGGCGTCCACGATGGCGATGGGCATCCTCGCGCGCATCTCGACGACGAACTTGCGGACGCGCACGAGCTGATCCGGGCGCAGCGCGAGCGCCATGTTCATCTTCGGGCCGACGGGGCGGTAGGTGTGATACCATGCGTAGTGGACGCCGCGGTTGATGAGGTGCTGGAGCCATTCCTCGGTGAGCAGCTCGTCAATGTTCGTCTGGCAAACGCTCGTGGCGACGCCGGTGAGGATGCCCTCCT
This sequence comes from Pedosphaera sp., assembly GCA_043731805.1. Lineage (GTDB taxonomy): Bacteria > Verrucomicrobiota > Verrucomicrobiia > Limisphaerales > SXTU01 > SXTU01. The sequence goes on from JAYTIO010000237.1 coordinate 9,795, forward strand.
TGAGGCAGTTATCGAGGCCGCGCAAGGTCTTGTTCAGCACGTCTTTCTTGCCGCGCCGCTCGTCGCTGACCACCTCGCGACCCTCGATGGAAATGAGCGGCGTGGCGTTGCCAATCTCGCGCAATCGCTTCGCCACCTTCTCGGTGATGAACTGGCCGTTGGTGAAGACCTGAAAGTAGCAGTCCGGGTGCGCCGCGAGCAGGTCGAGGAGCTGCGGGTGCATGAACGGCTCGCCGCCGAGGATGCCGAAGAAGACGTTCCCGTGCGCCTTGGCGTCGTTGATGGTGCGGTTCAGCGAGTCGAGGTCAATAAAGTCCTTCTCCTCGACATCCACCCAGCAGCCCTGGCAGCGAAGGTTGCAGGAGTTGATGATGGAGAGGTAGAGGAACGGCGGGAACGTCTCGCCGCGCTTGAGCCGGCGCTTGAAGCGCTCGACGGAGAGCATGCCCTTCACGCCGAAGTTCCAGACGAACTTGGCGATGCAGCGCTTGTCAGCGGAGCGGAGCGTGCGGAGGGCGAGGGCGGGGAGCATATCGGGTTAACCACAGAGACACAGAGGGCACAGAGGAGCGGGAAGGAGCTCCAAGTTCAACTCGGTGTTCTCTGTGACTCTGTGGTTCATCAATTGGTTATCCCATTCGCGGCCAGAGCCGCCTGGGCCTTCGCCTTCGCCTCTACCGCGCGGCGCAGGATTTCCTCGGGCGCGGGCAGGCTCATCAGGACTTCCATCGGGATGTCGCCGCCTTGGGCGAGTTTGGTCAGGCATTTCTGGCGCTCCGACAACGCCTTCTTGTCGTCGCGCTCCTTGCTGAAGCGGGCCTTGGCGCCGTCGCTGCGCTGGCGGAGCTGGGCATAGACATCGCCGCCGAGCAACGATGAGATGTCGATCTTCATCTTCTCCTTGCCCATGTCGGAGTCCTGCACCACGTCGCCGTTGATGGGGCCAGCCTTGTATTTCGGGAACATGATGGCCGCTTCGGGGCAGACGCGCGAACAGGCGGGGCAGTTGGTTTTGCAGTTGTCGTGGTTCTGCGCCTGGATTTTGTTCTGCTCGTCCACGCCATAAACGCCGAAGAGGCAGAAGCTCAGGCACTGCATGCAGTTCGTGCAACGGTCGTAGTCAATGACCGGGAACCACGGCTTCCACTCGCCGTGGCGCGCGGCGCCGGTCTCGGCCTGCACGGCCTCGGCACGTTCGGCGATGCGCGCGGCGTCGAGGCCGGTGATGTCTTGGAAGCGCACGGTGGTGCCGGCGGTCACGCCCTCCGCCTCGGGCGTGCGCCCGGCGAACTGGCCAAGCACGAGCAACGGCCCGCGTTCATGCGGCGCGACGCGTCCGCCCGCGACGGCGCGCGTGACGGCGAAGCCCTTCTCCAGCAGCGCGGTCAGCGCGGAGAAGCGGTCGGTGCTGGCGAGCGGCGGGGAGTCGGCGCTTTCGTAGAGGACGACGCGGAGGGTGGCGGCGGTGGTGAGGGACATAGGAAAGTGATTGGTAATTAGTGATTAGTCAGGCGACAGCTTTCGGGGCGTCGGTGGCGGTGACTTTGCCTTTGGGTAAGTTCGGCTGAACTGCGCCGTTGAAGAGGGAGGCGCAAACTTCCTCGGCACTTTGCACGCGCATGTTGAGCACCTCGGCGGCGTCGAGCGGGAGGTCGGCCTTGGCGGAGTGGAAGAGCCACTTCACGGCGCGTGGGAAACACGCGGCGATCTTCACCGGGCCGCCGTCGGCGAGGCGTTTCAGTGAGGGGTCCTGCCGCGCGCTCATCTCGCAAAGGTCGGCCACGGCATCGAAGGCCACGCCGGAGTCGGAGAGTTTCTGGAGCACGGCTGCCTTCACCTCGGGCGGGACGACCTGCGCGTATTGGCAGTGGCAGTAGAGAATTCGCGGCGCGTCGGGCATGTCGCGTGACAGCTTGCGCGAGGTGGCGGGTGGGGGCAACTGCGGTTTCTGTAGGTGACGACGTGAGGAGTCTCTGACTGGGTTTGGAAGAGGGTCTGGCGTCTGCGGTCTCGGAAAGCTTGAGCCTCCTTACGTCGCCTCCGACAGCGGGTTACTTGCCGCTCACGTCCAAGGCGAGCAAATCGCCCGGCGTGTTGCGGACGTAGATGCGGCCGTTCGCAAGGACAGGGACGGTCCAGCATTTCTTGCCGAGGACCTGCGCGCGGGCAAGGGCTTCAAAACCCTTGGGCGACGCGGCGACCACGAGCAGTTCGCCCGTCTCGCTGAACACAATCAGCTTCCCGTCCGCCGCCGTGAGCGAGCCGACGCCCATGCCTTTCTGCGCCCACTTCGTCGCGCCGGTCTGCCAATCGAGGCAGCGCAACTCGCCTTCCGCAGGTTTGCCGGCCTGGCCGTGGAACGCATAGAGGTGCCCGCCGAGCACGACACCCGCATTGAACTGCGTCCACGACTCTGCCTTCCATCCCGCGACAGGCGAGCCATCGCGGAGGTTCAGTTTCGTCGCGAGCGCGGTCTCGCCGGAGAGCAAGACGGCGCCGTCCTGCACCAGCGGCGCGCCTGCGTTGGTGTCGTAGGCCGACGTGAACTTCCGCGTCCAACGCACCTTGCCCGTCGCCACTTCCACCGCCGCGCACTCGCGATGCGTGAAGATTGCGACGCAACGCGTGCCGTCGAGGTCGAAGGGAATCGGCGTGGCGTAGGCGGCGGAGCTCTTGCCGTTCTGCCAGACGACTTTCCCCGTCGCCTTGTCCAGTGCCGTGCCTTGGCTGCCGACGTTGAGGATGACGAGTTTGCCCTCGACGAGCGGCGAGCCGGCGAAGCCCCACTCGGGCACGTCCACGCCCAGTTCAGCCACGAGCTGCTTCTGGTAAACGACCTTGCCAGTCGCCAGCTCCAGGCAGAAGAAGTCGCCCTGCCGGCTCAGGTGAAAGACGCGGTCACCGTCAATCGTCGGTGTGCCAGTGGTGCCGCCCTCGAAGTATTTGTTCCCCAGCGGCGCGGCGCAGCTGTGTAACCAAAGTTCCTTGCCTGTCGCGGCGTCGAGACAGACGAGCGTGTCCTGACCCTTCGCACGACCGTCGTGGCCGGTGGTAATGACTTTGCCATCACTGACAACGACGGTGGAAAAACCCAGGCCGACCTTCGCGCGCCACGCGACCTTCGGCCCCTCGGCAGACCAGGTGGAGCTCCAGCCCGTCTCGCGCGAGATGCCGTTCAAGTCGGGGCCGCGAAACCTCGGCCAGTCGGCGGCGTGGGCGGGGAGGAACGCGACGGTGAGGAGGGCAAGGCAGCAGGCGGAACGCATGGGCGCGAGCTTGCCGGTGGGCGATTCGGAGTCAAGGCAGTCGTCAGCAATCACAGAGGAACAGAGGGCACAGTGGCAGAGTTGTCGGCCAGCCGGAAACGGTTCGCTCCTGAAAGCAACGAGGAATCAATCCTCCTCTCTGCGTCCTCTGTGCCGCTGTGGTTCAGACTCCCGCGCAATCTCCCCGCCGATGGCCAGCGAGGCCGTCGCGGCGGGGTGTTTTCGCTAACCAAAACAACACGGGCGGGAGCGGCACACGAATGCCTACACGCCCGCCCGTGGCCTGTCCCCACGGACAGGCAAAATGAAACGCGCTGACGGATGGAACGTGGGTTGAAATCCACCCGCCAGCGTCGCCGTCCACTCGGACGGCGAAACCGAGCAGCTACGGAGACACGACGCGGTAAAAGCGCCGGGTCTGGTTGGTCGCGGCGGCGTCAATGAATTGGAGCGCCGCCCCCGTGCTGACAAAGTTCGTCACGTCCGTCCACACGGGGTTGCGCAACTCCGTGGCGGCCTGCACCCGGAAGGCCCGGCCCGTTTCCAAGAGCAGGTTCAACCCGAAGCCTTGCGAGCGAATCGCCGCCGTGGTCTGCGGGGCGGGCGTTTGGAACAGGCTGGTGGTCACGATGAGCCTACATGGGGAGCTGGACATCGTTCCAGCCGGGCCGGTGACAGCCACCGAGTAAAGCCCGCTCTGATTCAGTGCCACGTTGTTCAGCGCCAAGGATGAACTGATCGAGCCGATGAGATTCGTGCCGTCCTTGCGCCACTGGTAAGTGAACGGCGGCTGGCCCGTGACGCTCGCACTAAAGATCACGGTCGCCCCGACCACCTCTGCCTGGCCCATTGACTGCCTTCTGAGGACCGTGGTGGGCGCCCCGTAGCTCCCGTCCGGGCGGATGATGGCCGGGTCAATCGGGCCGTTGTCCGGGGAGCCAATCATGGCAATCATTTGCGGGGTCATTGCAACCGCGTGGAATTGGAGGCAGGCCACATACATCTCGCAGGCGGTTCCTTCGGGTGAACTGAACACCGTCGCCACGCTGTTTGAACCAAGGACTAGTGTGTCTGCGCCTGTTTTCATGATTGACGTGCGGCCGGCGGGTTTTCCGTTCACGTATAAGGACAGGGTCACTGAATCATCTCCGGCTTGTCCGTTCACAACGGCCAGCGCGATCCGGTTCCATCTGCCGCGTGGCAGAGGCATTGCAGAATCCAGGTTGAAGGCCATGCCGTCAACCCTGCCGCTAACACGCAATACTTCACCGGCTACTCCAGGACTGCTCGACATGATTAGGTTCCCCCACCGATCGGAAATGGTGAAGAACGTGGCGCGGTTGGTGGAGTCGCTGGGCAACAAGATATCCGTGATGAGCGTGTAATTGCTCACAGAGCCGCCGGGCGGCGCGATCAACGGCAGTTTGATGAGCGTGTCGCCCGGGAGCGGCGGGACATACATCACGTTCACGATCTTTCCTCCCAGACTGGGCAGATCGAAGTCATAGGTCGTGCCGGAGAAGACGCCCAGATTATTGGTGCCTTCCATGATCAAGTCCGGGCCGAAGGTGGCTTTCATCGGGCTGCCGATTTGAGCGAAGTTCCACCAGGCCCAATCCCAGGGCCAGAGGGAGGTGACGGTGAGTGTTCTGGCATGGCTGGTGACGCTGCCGCACGCATTGGAAATGACGGCGTAATAGGTTCCCGCGTCCACGTAGCTGACCGGCATGACGGTCAATTGCGGCGTGTTGACGCCGGCATAGTGGCCGCCATTCGCGAGCGGCAGGCCGTTGTGATACCACTGGATGGTCACGGGCAGCGTGCCCACCCCGAACACGGTAAACGTGGCGGTGCCGCCGAGCGGCAGGGACTGGTCGGGCGTTTGTAGAAAGATGACGGGCGGCGAGCAAGTGCTGCAATTGATGACCGCACTCTTGAACTCGACTCTCAATCCGGTGTAGCCCTGCAATCCGGCCCAGCCTCCGGAGGGTCCCTGGTTTGTGACAACGAAATAAAGCGTGTTGACGGCCGGGAACGGCAGAAAACCACTGTTGACTGTGAAGTATGTCCAGGAGGAAAAGCCGAACGGGGTCGGGATGGAGGCGACTTGGTTCGCCGGGGCCAGGCCGTTGAGATACATCCTCGCGCCGTTGTCAGCCGCCCATCGCCCGGAGATCGAGGCTGTCAGGGGATCCGCCCCGGATGGCAGGATGAATGTATTCGTGTAAGTGAACGAACCCGCCGGGCAGAAGGACGAGTTCAGCGCGGGCGCAATCCATTTTGAGACGGCGAGTGGGAATACCCCCCACGGTGCGGTCGTCACAATGGCGTTGGGCGCGTTGTAGAAGCCGGCACCCGTCGGCGTGCCCGCCGGCACCGGGCCAAGGGTATAATGGGGATCAACGGTGCCGTTGGGCAGGAGGGCCTTGCTGGCGTTGACGCCGGTGTTAAACAGGACATCCAGAAACGAGTTCGGCCCGCTGTTCACCAGCGGGATGACACAGGTCGCAGCGTTCCCTGACTGGTCGGTGACGGTGACGGTGACACTGTTGCCACCGGCGGCGATGGGCGTGCTGGCGAGCGGCGACTGGGTGAAGACCAACTGGTTTGAAGCCGTGCAATTGTCGGACGCCGAGACCAGCGCCAGCACGTTCGGCACGAAGCAATTGGTCACCACCACCGAATTCGGACAGACCAGCACGGGCGGTGTCCCGTCATAGCCGCAGACAAGAACCTGGCACTGGCTGGCGTTGCCGCTGGCATCCGTGACGGTCACCGTGACGGTTTGACAAAGGCCGCCGGCCACCACGATGGTTCCAGCC
>JAYTIO010000238.1:0-10842 GCA_043731805.1 Pedosphaera sp.
TGAGCGGCGGCTTCGTCGCGCGTGTAAGCGAGCTTGGAAGCGGTGGATACGGTGGTTTGGTTGGCAGTGTTTGTTTTGCTCATATAGAGGGCGACAGGATAACGGTTGTGGCGACGGGAGGGAGTGGGCACGCGTTGGCGCTTCCCCGCGTTCGCCACTATTCGCATTTGCAGGGGGGTTGCCCCGTTTGTTCTTCCAAAATAGGGTTTCAGCGGACACTTGTGGCGCAAGGGGCGGGTTCATCGTGCGGCTTTTACCGACTTCGCGCGGAAGGCATTGGCCGCGCTGTTGAACGCCTCGCCGACTTCATCGGAGCGAAGCCAGAGCAGCAAGGCCCGCGAAGCCGTGGCTGCCAGCGGGGCGGAATCCAACGCGGCCAGTGCCCTTAACAATGGGACAGCGTCCGGCGGGAGGGTGACTTGGACTGTGAGCGCGCGGGAGGGTTTGCAAGGGCGCGGCCTTGGCTTTCGACTTTGGTTTGTGCATTTGTCAATGCGCCCCGTCAAGGGCGAGAAACCGAAGGCACACGCGCAGGTTGACGCCTTGTCGAGCGACGGCACAACCCGTCCACTCTATCGCGTGTGCCGTCGTGGTTCGCTTTTTGGAAACGCCAGCGGGGTAGTGACTCCCGCGAAACTAACGGCTGCCATGGCTACAATCACGGCGGGCGGCGTAACGCACGCGGCGGCAGAAACGGCAAGCGGGAAGTGATAACTCCTGCAAAGGTGCGCGCTGCTCTGGCGTTCGTTAGTGTTGCGGCGGCGGGGCGAAGATTGGTTCCCTTTGAAACCCCCTCCTCCAAAGCGAACTCCACCAACGCGGAAGACGCGGGGAGCGTAGGAACGGCCAGCGGAGAGCGCAAGTCGGAAGAGAGGTTGCCACCTTATCCCGGAGACTCTAGAATGCACTTATGAAAACTCTGACAGTGACGGAAGGACGCGGGCGGCTCGGCTATTGGCTCAAGCGCGCGGGGCAAGGCGAGGACATCGGCTTCATGGTGGATGGCAAGGTCATCGCCCTGCGCCTGGTCGAAGTCCACTCGTCCGACTACGCCTTGCAGGAATACGGCCTGACGGCGGAAGAGCTGGAGAAGGCCGGGCGGCGCATCCATGCGGAAATCAAGGCGGCGCGGGCGCGCGGCGAAGTCACCAAGTTCACCGGGGGCAAAGATGATTTCCGTTGAACTGACCAAGCGGTTCAAGAAAGCCGTGCGGGACGCCGGGCGCGAGGGTGAAGTGTCGGAGGCGATAGCACGGGTGCGCGAGGGTTTCGGACAGCCGCACGTTCACTCCGGCCTGTCCATCCGGAAGCTCGGCAAGGGGCTTTACGAGTGCCGCACGGGCTTGGACTGGCGGCTCGTCTTCGAGGCGGAGAAGGGCGTGCTGACGTTCGACTACGCCGGGGACCATGAAGGCGTGCGGAACTACCTTCGCGGGCGGTAAGCGGGGAAGCCGCCGCGCTAGGATTCGATTACAGGCGGCTTGATGGGGCGTCCGCCGCTTCACCTTCGCAAACCGGCACGGGGGCAGGGTTGCCCAAGGGGAGCGGCGGCGCGGGCGCGGGGTGGAAACTCACGCGCTGCATTTGCTCCCGACTGTGCGCTTGCTGCAAATGCGCGTAGGTCCGCATGAGCAGTGCCCCGCCGTCCTTGTGCCCCAGCCAGCGCGCCACGGTGGGAATGTCCACGCCGCTTTCAATCGCGCACGTCGCGAAGTAGTGGCGGAAGGAATGATGATGCACGGGCGGCACGGCCAGCTTGCGGCACGCCGTCTGCAAACACTTCTTGGTCGACGCGGTTTGCAGGATGCAGGCAGCCGGCGCGACGCTGCCGCGCTCGCACTTGAGCCGTTCCAGCAAGGTGCGCAGTTCATCGGAGAGCGGCACGGTGCGTTGCACATGGTTCTTCGTGCCCGTCGCCCCGCCCGTCACGGTGAAGACGCCTTGGGAGAAGTTCACGTCCCGCCAGCGAAGCGCGCGGGCTTCCCCTGCCCTCATGCCGGAGTAGGCGAGTAACTCCACCATGTCCGCGCCGTCGCTCCCCTTGCCCTGTGCGGAGGCGCGGATGGCCGCGCCGATGGCCGCGAACTGCTCGCGCGCGGGCACGGCTGGCCCGCGGTTGCGATTCTTGGGGCGCTTCACGCTGGCCGACGGGTCGCGGAGAATCAGCCCGTGCGCGACGGCGTAGCGAAACACCCCGCGCATCGCGTTGAGGTCGTTGTTGAAGGTGGAAGACGCAACGTCCGCCGCGCGGGTGACTGCCCAGGCTTCGCAGTGCTTGGCGGTGACGTGCCGAATCTGTAGCCCAGAGAAGGCGGGCGCGATGGCCTTGATGGAGACATCGAAGCGCAAGGCGGAAGCTGGCTTCAAGGTGTGCTGCTTGGCGGCAAGCCATTGCGCGGCCAGCTCATCGAAGTTGCTTCGCGCGGCCTCGCCCGTCACCTGTCGGGCAAGTTCGGCCAGCCAGTCTTTGACCATCCGCTTGGCCGTGGCCTTGTCGGTAGTCTTCAAGGTCTGGCTAATTTGCTTGCCGCCGCGCTTGGCGAAACCGTAATACACGCCCGATGCTACGCGTCGTCTCAAGTTCTCTCCGGCATACTGCCAGTTGCTCTCTGGCGGTTCAGGCTGCTTTGAGTTCATGCGACCATGCTAGGGATGTAAAAGGGAATGCAACGCCCGGTTTAGCAGGGTTTCAAAGTCGCTTAAAGTCTTGCAGTAGAACACTTTAGCCAGTGTAGCTCAGTGGTAGAGCAACGGTTTTGTAAACCGTCGGTCGTCGGTTCAATCCCGACCACTGGCTCCAGTTCATAATCAATGACTTATGGAGATTTTAGCCACCACTTTCAAACTTCCACTTGCCAAAAGTGCAACAGTTCGTGCATGAAAACACGCCCGTCGCGCACCCGCCCTCGCAAGTCCGATTGGCCCCGCAAAGTCACCTTTGGCCGCGAATCCGTCACCATTTACCAGCGCGAGGCTCCCCTTGGGGGCTTCGGCTACATGGTGGCGAACTACGCGAGTGGGAAACGCCGCTTTGACTCCTACCCGACCGAAGCCACCGCCCTCGACGCCGCGCAACGGCTCGCCCGCCAGTTGAGCGAGCGGCAGGTTGTCGCCGCCACCCTCACCAACGGGCAAGCCGCCGACTATGCCGCCGCAGTGCAAGCCTTGAAGCCCCACGGCGTCACCTTGCTCGCCGCCGCTGATACGCTTGCCAAGTGCCTTGAAACTGTGAGCGACTTGTCGGGCTTGCACGCCGCCGTCAAGTTCTACGCCGCCCGGCACAAGCGCGTTACCCGCAAGCCCGTCTCCGAAGTCGTCGCAGAACTGCTCGCCGTGACGGCAGGCCGCCGCAACTCGCCGCGCTACCTGCAAGACCTCCGCGTGCGGCTCGCCCGCTTTGCCGATGCCTTCCGCAAGGATTGCTGCGACGTGACGACTGCCGAAGTGCAAGCGTGGCTGGACAGCCTGAAACTCTCGACGCAGTCCTACCTGAACTTCCGGCGCGTGGCTCACCTGCTCTTGGAATTCGCGGTGGCCCGTGGCTTCGCCCCCGACAACCCCGTGGCCGGCACGGAATCTTTGGCCGTGGGCGACGGGGACGTGGAGATCTTCAAGCCCGCCGAGATTCGCCGCCTGCTCGCCGCCGCGTCGCCGGACTTCCTGCCCTATCTGGCCATCGGCGCGTGCGCCGGACTGCGGAGCGCGGAGATTGAACGTCTCGCCTGGGCGGACATTCGCCTTGCCGAGCGCCACATCGTCATCGGCGCGAGCAAGGCCAAGACCGCCAGCCGCCGCGTCGTTCCATTTCCGAAAACCTCCCCGCTTGGCTCGCCCCCTACGCCGCGCAAACCGGCGCAGTCTGGAAAGGCACGCACGAGGCGTTCTACATCGCCCAACAAACGACCGCCGCCGTGACCGAAGTTCCGACGGATGCGGAGAACAGCATCGCCGCCAAGCCGCGCGTGAAATGGAAGCAGAACGCCCTCCGCCACTCCTACGCCAGCTACCGTTTCGCCCTCACGAATGCCGCCGGGCGCGTGGCGGGCGAGTGCGGCAACTCCGCTGCCGTGATTCACCGGCACTACCGCGAACTGGTGAAACTCGCCGACGCGGAGCGGTGGTTTGCCGTGAAGCCAGACGGGGAAGCCGCGAACGTCGTGACCATGCCACGGGAGACGGTTGCGGCATGAAGCTGGCCCCCGCTTGACGGCTATATCGCCCTCCGATAATGTCGCCCGGTGATTGTCAGCTTTGCCTGTAAGAAAACGGAGCGCCTGTGGCAGCGTGTTCGTAACCACGGGTTGCCGCCCACGATTGAAAGCGTGGCCCTGCGGAAGCTGGCCCAGTTGCACGTTTCCCGTTCCCTGACGGACTTGCGGGTGCCGCCGGGCAACCGGCTGGAAGCCTTGAAAGGCGGACGGCAGGGCTGGCACAGCAACCGCCTCAATGACCAATGGCGGCTCTGCTTCCGTTGGCAGGGCGAGGACGCGCACGAAGTCGAGATTGTGGACTACCACTAAACGCTATGAAAACGAACCAACTGCCCCCGGTGCATCCGGGCGAAGTCCTGCTGCACGACTTCATGGAGCCGCTGGGCTTGACCCAAAACGCGCTCGCCAAGGCCATCGGCGTGACCCCGATGCGCGTGAGCGAGATTGTGCGCGGCCAGCGCAGGGTGACAGCCGACACCGCCCTGCGCTTGTCCCGCTACTTCGGCACCCGCCCGGCATGGTGGCTCGACTTGCAAAACCACTGCGACCTCGCCACCGCTGCCGATGAATTGGAGGCGAAGATTGCTCGCATCAAGCCGTGCGCGTTGCGTCCGGTGGCGGACGCGGTGGCGGCGTGAACGCTGTCAGCCCGTGAAAACTGCGAACGTCAGCCACCTCCGCCACAACCCCGGCAGCGTCCTCGAATGGATTGCCGACGGCCAGCAGGTTGAAATTGTGAAGCATGGCAAGGTGATTGCCGTGCTCTCGCCCCCGTCGCCTCCGTTCGCCAGGCCGAAGCCGCTCAGACGCGGAGTGCGTGGCCCCCTCTCCCAGCGGGAGAGGGCCAGGGTGAGGGAGAACGGCCCCGAAGTCTGAACTTTCCCCTCTCTCGCCGTCCCGTAGTCGGAGGCCGCGCAGCAACGCAGCCCTACCCAGTCCCGTAGGAGACGACGTGAGGAGTCTCTGACTTGATTCCGCGTTCCGAGTTTATTAGAGACTCGTCACCTCGTCTCCTACCCACGCTTACGCGAGAATCGCTTTCGGCACTTGGCCATAGACATCCGTGAGGCGGAAGTCGCGGCCGGCGTAGCGGTAGGTGAGCTTCTCGTGGTCGAGGCCGAGTTGGTGGAGGACGATGGCGTGCAGGTCGTGGACGTGGGTCTTTTCCTCGACGGCCTTGCCGCCGTATTCGTCCGTGGAGCCGTAGGAGATGCCGGGCTTGATGCCGGCACCCGCGAGCCACATGGAGTAACCCTTGGCGTTGTGGCCGCGACCGTCCGCGCTGCCGTTGCCCGGCGTGCGGCCAAACTCACCGCCCCAGATGACGAGCGTGTCCTTGAGCAGGTCGCGTTGCTTGAGGTCGGCGAGCAGCGCGGCGATGGGCTGGTCCACGGCGGCGCAACTGGAGGCGATGCGGCCCTTCAAACCGCTGTGATGGTCCCAACCCTGATGACAAACCTCGATGAAGCGCACGCCGGACTCCGCGAGCCGGCGGGCCATGAGGCACTGCTTGCCGAAGTTGTCCGTGCTGCCTTGGCCGATGCCGTAGGCTTTGAGCGTGGCGGCGGATTCCTTGCTCATGTCCAGGACCTTGGGGGCCTCGGTCTGCATGCGGAAGGCCAGCTCGTAGGACTCGATGATGCCCTCGACCTCCGGGTTCGCGCCGGCGGTGGCCAGCAAATCGCGGTTCATGGATTGCACCAGGTCGAGCTGGGCGCGCTGGGCGTTCGCGGACAGGTGGGTGTTGCGGATGTTGCCAATGCCTTGATTCATCCCGGTGTCGGTCTTGTTGTTCTTCCGCACCACCGGGCCAGTGCTGGGCGGCGCGTCCATGCGCGTGCCTTGGAAGGAGGCGGGGAGGAAGGCGCTGCCGTAGTTCTGCGCGCCGCCCAAGGCGATGGGCGCGGCGATGGTCATGTAACCGGGGAGATTCTGGTTCTCGGTGCCGAGGCCGTAGAGCGTCCACGCGCCGAGCGACGGGCGCACGAAACGCGCGCTGCCGGTGTGAAGCTGCACGAAGGCCTGCGGGTGGTTCGGGATGTCCGTGTGCATGCCGCGCAGGAGGCACAGCTCGTCGGCGTGCTGGGCGACTTGCGGGAAGGCGTCGGAAATCCACAGCCCGCTCTGGCCGCGCTGTTTGAACTCCGCGACGGGCGCGACGAGCTTGCCCTTGTCACCGGGCTTGCCGGCGTCGGCGGTGAGCTTGGGCTTGTAGTCAAAGGTGTCGAGGTGCGACGGCCCGCCCTGCATGGCGAGGAAGATGACGCGCTTGGCGCGCGCGGGGAAATGCGGTGCCTTCGGCAGCGAGGGACTCTGGTAGCCGGCGGCCTGCGCGCTGAGGCCGGCAAACGCCAGATAGCCGAAGCCGGCGGAAACGCTCTTGAGCATATCGCGGCGCGTGAGCGCGAGCGGCTGGACCTGGCGGCAGTCGAAGGGACGGTTGGTGTTCATAAGTTTTTTGAAATGAGCTGGCGATTGGACTTAGTCGGTGCTCTTCCCCCTCACCCCTGCCCTCTCCCTCCGGGAGAGGGAGAATGGCAGACAGCGGTGGTTGCAAACGAAAGCGTCCGGTCTGACGGAGAGGTGCGAGCTGCCTCCCTCTCCTTGGGGAGAGGGCAGGGGTGAGGGGGAAGGGCGCGTTCGATTGTGAGTGGTTGAGTCATTTCACATACCGGAATTCGGCGCTGGCGAAAAGGGCCTGGCAGAAAGTTGTCAACGCGGTTTCCGGCGAGCAGCCGGGTTCCGCCGCGTGGGTCTTCAGGAAGCTCTCGGCGCGCGTGACTTCGGCGGCGGTGGGCACGCGGGACAGCGCGGTGAGATAGGCGGTTTGGATGCGTTGCGCCGGGTCCGCGCTGGTGCCTTGGAAGTGCTTCGCCATCGCGACGGCGTTCTCGTAAACGAACTGGCTGTTCAACATGAAGAGCGCCTGCGACGGCACGGTGGTCACCTCGCGCGCGGCGACGACGAGACTCGGCTCGGCGAAGTCGAACAGGTCCAGCGCCTCGGGCAGCATGTCGCGGATGATGGGCAGGTAAACGCTGCGGTGACGCGCGTCGGCCTTCAGCACGGAGCGCGCGCCGCGACCGAGGTCGGTGTCCGCCATGCCGCTCATGGGCGAGCCGACCAGGGGCTTGAGGTCGAGCTGGCCGCTGGCAGCGAGGATGCCATCGCGGATGGCTTCGGCGTCGAGCCGGCGCTGGTTCGCGCGCCAGAGGAAATCGTTGTCGGGGTCCGCGGCGAAGTTCTTCGCGTCCGTCGCGCTGCTGAGGCGGTAGGTGCGGCTAAGGACCACTTCGCGGATGAGCTGCTTGACGGACCAGCCGTTGGCGACGAGGCGGGTCGCGAGGTAGTCGAGCAGCTTGGGATGCGTCGGGCGCTCGCCGGTCGCGCCGAAGTTGTCGGGCGTGCTGACGATGCCTTCGCCGAAGAGGTGCTGCCAGACGCGGTTGGCCATGACGCGGGCGGTGAGCGGGTTCTCGGGGCTGGTAAGCCAGTTCGCGAGTTCGAGGCGACCGCTCTGGCCGGGCGCAATCTTCGCCGGCCCGGTCGCGCCGAGCACGGTCACGAAGCCGCGCGGGATGACCGGCCCCTTCTCTTCGAGTTCGCCGCGCACGTAGATGGGGCAGTCGGCGATTTTGCCATCCAGCACGGCCATCGCCCACTCGCCGCTGGCTTCGCCGGCGAGCTTCGGAGCCTCGGGCGTCTCGGGATACTTGCCGGGCTTCCTCGCGGGCTTGTTGGCCTTCGCCAGCCGGGCGTTGCCTTGAAACTTCTCGTAGGCCGCGACTTTCTCCGCCTCGGTCATGCCCTTGAAGCGCGCGGCCAGCCGGGGATTCGTCGCCACGAACTGCTTCAGCTTCGCCTCCATCTCGGGCGTGAAAGTCTTGCTGGCGGAAATGGTTTCCGCTTTCTCCGGCGCCACGGACGCAGCGGGAGACGCGAGCGGGGGCGGCGGGGCGAAGCTCTTCACCAGCGGGACGTGGGTGGAGGGCTGGCGGTTCTTGCCCTTCTCGCCGCCACCGACGCCGAAGTGCGTCGTGGTGCTCTTGAAGATGCCGGCCAGCGCATAGTAATCGCGCGTGGGGACGGGGTCGAACTTGTGGTCGTGGCAGCGCGCGCAGCTCACGGTCAGACCGAGCGTGGCGCGTGTGGTGGCGTCAATCTGCTCGTCCACGTTGTCCATGATGAACTGGTCGCGGTTCTTCTCGTTGAGACCTTTCGGGCCGATGGCGAGGAAGCCGGTGGCGATGAGTTGCTCGTTGCGCTGGGCGGCGTCCTTGGCGGGCAAGAGGTCGCCCGCCACCTGCTCGCGGATGAAGCGGTCGTAAGGCTTGTCCGTGTTGAAAGCGGCGATGACGTAGTCACGATAGCGCCAGGCCTCGGTGAACGCATAGTTGCGCTCCTTGCCCGTGGACTCCGCGTAGCGCGCCACGTCCAGCCAGTGCCGGCCCCAGCGCTCGCCGAACTGGGGGGAGGCGAGGAGTCTATCCACGACCTTTTCCAATGCGGAATGCAGAATGCGGAATGCGGAATGGGGCACGGGCGCACCGCAGTCTTTCACGAACGTCTGGACCTCCTCCGGCGTGGGCGGGAGGCCGATGAGGTCGAAGTAGAGGCGGCGCAAGAAGGTCGCGGGGTCGGCGTCGGCCACGGGCTTGAGCTGCTTCTCCTCCAGCTTCTTCAGGACAAAGCGGTCCACGTCCGACGCGCTCCACTGGCTGTCCTTGGGCTGCGGCACGGCGACGGGCTTGACCGGCTGGAAGGCCCAGAAGTTCTTGCCCTCGGCGAGGTCCGGCTTCTTCGCGACCTTGGCCTTGCCGTCACGCGGGTCGGGCGCGCCCATGAGCACCCACTTCTCGAAGTCGGCGATGACCTCGGGCGCGAGCTTCTCCTTGGGCGGCATGAGCTGGTCCTGCTTCTCGCCGCGAATCGCCGCGATGAGCAGGCTGCCCTTGAGGTTGCGTGGCTCGACGGCGTGACCGGTCGCGCCGCCCATGCGGATGCCCTCGCGCGTGTCGAGCAGGAGGCCGCCCTTGACCTTCTCGGACTCGGCGGAATGGCACTGGTAGCACTTGGCCACGAGCACGGGGCGAATCTTCTTCTCGAAGAACGCAAGCTGGTCCGGGGAAATCTTCTCGGCGGGTTGGTCGGCGGCGGTGGCCGCCACGACGGCGGCGAGGAGGAGGGCACTGGCGGAGAAAAATCCCGCGCGGCGGCAGGTCATCGCGAAAGGTCGGTGCAACATAGTTTCAACAAGCCGCCACGCGGCAACGCGGCGGGTTGTCGAGGGAGACGGGGCCAGCGGGGGTGAAGGTTACGGTGGGGGAGAAGTAATCAGTGTTCAGTGTTTAGCGCGAGGGCTGGAGGGGCGCAACTTGGCAGCCGCACCACGGCAGGTGACCCCCCTCGCCCGGCGACGCAGGAGCGGGGGAGAGGGCTGGGGAGAGGGGAGCCTTGATAATCCAGCGGTAACGCCCCGCCTCTCCCCGGCCCTCTCCTCCATCCGATGGAGGCGAGGGTGCAGGCTGCCTCGTTGGGATGGCGCGGGTGTCAAGTTGCGCCCGGGCTGGAGTTGCGGCGGCGCGTGGGCACTGCCTGCCGAGACCCAGCGCGCTGAAATCGGTCGGCGTCCGCTTGCCATGCGGAGGGCCGCCCGACTATCCTCGCGGACCGTTTGAGCGAAACCAGTTCACCCTCCCTCCCCAATCCCATGAGCGTCCGCGTCCGTTTTGCCCCCAGTCCCACCGGCTACCTGCACATCGGCGGCGCGCGCACGGCGCTGTTCAACTGGCTTTACGC
The DNA here is from genome assembly GCA_043731805.1 of Pedosphaera sp. GTDB lineage: Bacteria > Verrucomicrobiota > Verrucomicrobiia > Limisphaerales > SXTU01 > SXTU01. Next base: position 10,011 of record JAYTIO010000238.1, read on the forward strand.
CCGCCACACCGGCGGCACGTTCATCCTGCGCGTGGAGGACACCGACGCCGCGCGCAACTCCCAGCCCGCCGTCAACGTCATCCTCGACGGCCTGCGCTGGCTGGGCTTGGACTGGGATGAAGGTCCGCTCACCGCCGACGCCACCGGCCCCAGCAAGGGCGACCGCGGGCCTTACTTCCAGTCGCAGCGGAAGGAGAACTACACGCGCCGCATCGAGGCGCTGCTCGCGCGCGGCCTGGCCTACGAGAGCGAAGGCGCGGTGCGCTTCCGCATGACCCGCGCGCCCGTGCTCATCCGCGACCTCGTCGTGGGCGACGTGACGCGCGCGCTCACGGACCGCGAGGAGCCGGAGCCGGACTTCGTCATCCAGCGCTCGGACGGCTCGCCGGTGTTCCACTTCGTGAACGTCGTGGACGACCTCGAGATGGGCATCACGCACGTCATTCGCGGGGAGGACCACTTGAGCAACACGGCGAAGCACGTCGCGCTCTTCCAGGCCTTTGGCGTCGAGCCGCCGAAGTATGCCCACATCCCGCTCATCCTTAATGCCGACGGCTCGAAGATGTCCAAGCGCGACGCCGGCGCGGCCCTCACCTACTACATGGAGAACGGTTACGCGCCCGAGGCCGTGCTGAATTACCTCTGCCTCTTGGGCTGGTCGCCGAAGGACGGCCGCGAGGTCATCCCGTTGCCGGAACTCATCGCGAACTTCGACCTCCCGCAAATCCTCCGGAGCAACGCGCGCTTCGACCACGAGAAGCTCAAGTGGATGAACGGCGAATACCTCCGCGCGATGGCCCCGGACCGCTTCTACGAGCTGGCCGTCCACGCC
>JAYTIO010000239.1:0-1526 GCA_043731805.1 Pedosphaera sp.
TTTGATCGAGCCGGTGTCCGGCGCGAGGATGCCGGCGATGAGATTGAGGAAGGTCGTCTTGCCCGAGCCGCTCTCGCCGCTCAACGCCACCTGCGCCTGTGCCTCCAGCCTGAACTCCGGCACGTCCACGACGACGTGCGTCCCGCCGTCGGGCGCGGCGTAGGAGTTCTTCAGGCTGCTGATTTCCAACAGGGGCATGGCAATGTGGGGCGAAGCGTCGCGGGGAAACCGCAGGAGTCAACCGCAGAGTGCGACAACGCGCCCGGCTCGTTGACACGTCCCGGTTCGCTTCCTACCGTGACCTGACATGAACGCTTTGAAAAACTCGCTGGTAGAGTTGATTCGCCGGACCTCCGCCGAGCTGCCCGACGACGTGAACCGCGCCCTCGTCACCGCGCTGGAGAACGAGAAGCAGGGCACCATCGCCGCCAGCGCGCTCAAGATCATCGAGCAGAACATTGAGCTGGCCAAGCACAAGTCCCAGCCCATCTGCCAGGACACCGGCAGCGTGATCTTCTACGTGGATTGTCCCGTGGGGTTCGACCAGATCGCCTGCGAGGAGGCCGCGCGCGAAGCCGTGAAGGAGGCGACGGCCAAAGGTTTTCTGCGCCAGAACTCCGTGGATTCCCTCACCGGCAAGAACGACGGCACCAACCTCGGCCCCGGCGCGCCCGCCATGCACTTCCACCAGCATCGTGCGCCGGAGATCGCCGTGCGGCTCGTGCTCAAGGGCGGCGGTTGCGAAAACGTCGGCGCGCAATACTCGCTGCCCGCCGAGAAGCTCCACGCCAACCGCGACCTCGACGGCTGCCGCAAGGCCATCCTCGACGCCGTGCTCCAGGCGCAAGGCAAAGGCTGCGGCCCGGGCATCCTCGGCGTGTGCATCGGCGGCGACCGCGCGACCGGCTACGAGTTCAGCAAGCAGCAGTTCCTCCGCCTCCTCGACGACCGCAACCCGAACCCGGAGCTGGACGCACTGGAGCAAGACATCTTGAAGACCGCGAACGAACTGGGCATCGGCCCGATGGGCTTCGGTGGCAAGACGACCTTGCTGGGCGTGAAAATCTGCGCGGCCAACCGCGTGCCCGCGTCCTTCTTCGTCAGCGTGAGCTACATGTGCTGGGCGTATCGGCGGCAGGGAGTGGTGCTGGGGGCGGCGGGAACAATTGAGAAGTGGCTTTACTAGAATTGACTATGACCTCCCTCACCTTCCCCTTCACTGAAGCCCAGGTTCGCGCGCTCAAAGTCGGCGAGGAGGTGCTCATCTCCGGCATCGTCTTCACCGGGCGCGATGCGGTGCACAAGTATCTGCACGAGGGCGGCGCGCTGCCGCCGGGCGTCTCGCTGCGCGATGGCATTATCTACCACTGCGGCCCGGTGATGATGAAGCAGCCAGACGGCTCCTTCAAATGCACCGCCGCCGGACCCACCACGTCCATCCGCGAGGAGCCGTATCAGTGGCAGATCATCCGCGATTTCGGTGTGCGCGGCGTCATCGGCAAGGGCGGCATGGGCGACAAGACGCT